>JABMRO010000530.1 GCA_013202635.1 Planctomycetota bacterium | reverse complement strand
TCAGGATGCAGAATAGTTTTGCCGCCTTTGTCAAATCATCCCTTGACGCCCTGGACGGATTTGACGTGGAAGACACAAAGACCTGGCGGTCACAGGCCGCGAAACAGAACCGGAAAGCGGAAATAGAACCCGTTGACATCGGCAAGCCGCTAAACAGTATTCTGCGCCCCTATCAGAAAGATGGCGTGAACTGGCTGAGGTTTCTCGAAAACAACGGGTTCTGCGGAATTTTGGCCGACGAAATGGGACTGGGCAAAACACTGCAAACGCTCGTATGGCTCCAGCTTGAACGGACGAACAATAACGCACAACGCAAGCCGGCCTTGATTGTATGCCCTACCAGTCTTGTAGATAACTGGACATCAGAAGCGGAAAGATTTGTGCCGCACATAAAAACACTTACATTAACAGGTGCTGACCGTCATGAACGATGGCAGAATATTCAAAGTTCGGACATGGCGGTAACTTCCTACGCAATTCTCCGCAGAGACATTGATCGCCTGGCTGAACACGAATTCTCGGTTGTCGTGCTCGACGAAGCGCAGCACATAAAAAACCGCTCAACGAGCAATGCTGTTTCAGCAAAAAAGATAAACGCGTATTCCAAACTCGTTCTTACCGGCACGCCTGTTGAAAACAGTGTTTCGGACTTATGGTCCATAATGGACTTCCTGATGCCGGGTTATCTGGGTTCGCATGATTCCTTTAAGTTGAATTATGAAATACCGATCAACAACGGACATGAGGAAGCGGAGACTGCCCAGAAAAAACTGAGGCGCAAACTGCATCCGTTTCTTATGAGAAGACTTAAAAAGCATGTTGCAAAAGATCTGCCAGAAAAGATCGAAAAGCTGTCGTTATGTCTCCTCACAAAAGACCAGCAGATGGTCTATAACGAACTTCTAAAACAATCCCAGCAGAAAATCTCGGGCATGGTCTCAAACAATGGTTTTAACAAATCACGCATGGAAATCCTTGCAACACTCTTGCGATTGCGGCAGGTGTGCTGTCATCTCGATCTTCTCAAACTGCCCGGTCTCAAGGCAAAATATCCATCAGCCAAATTGGACATGTTTTTCGAGCTGATTGATGAAGCCATTGACAGCGGACACAGGATCCTTGTTTTCAGCCAGTTTGTATCCATGCTTACTATTCTGCGAAAGGAACTTGAAAAAAGCGGAATAGGCTACTGTTATCTGGACGGCTCAACAAAGGAGAGGATGCTGGAAGTGAAAAAGTTTAATACATGCAGGGAAATTCCTTTGTTCCTTATAAGTCTTAAAGCCGGCGGCACAGGTCTCAACCTTACGGGCGCAGATATGGTTATTCATTTTGATCCATGGTGGAACCCGGCAGTTGAAGATCAGGCAACCGACAGAGCTCATCGCATAGGGCAGAAGCGGACAGTTTACAACATCAAACTTATAAGCAAAGGCACAGTTGAAGAAAAAGTCCTGGAGATGCAGAGGAAAAAGAAAGCCGTAATCAACGCAACCATAGAGTCAGACGAAAAAATGGTCCAAAGTCTTTCATGGGAAGATGTCCAGAATTTGCTTGATATTTAGACACGGGAATTGGGGCAGGGGAACGGTATCAGACCAGGAGACAGACGGTATTGAAGTAACGGGGTATGCCCCGCCCTCGCTCGTACGGGGCAGGCGGAATCAACCTGAGTAGTAACGACTCATCTTGAGAACTGACAGAAAAAGAGATAAAACAAGGATGCATATGATGAAATTGTTTATACGATCATTTATTTTACTTCATCTAATTTGTGGTGGATTCATTGGACATGCACTGGCAGAGAATAAGAAAGTCGGTAACTTAGAGGATATAAACACCAGACCTCAGGTAGATATTCTTATTGTTCATGGAACTATTATTACAATGGATTGCAACAAATCCATATATCCCGATGGGTATGTTATAATCACGGATAGTGTGATAGCTGATGTAGGAGCGTATAGCAAGTCAATCGAAATGGTTAAGGCAAAACAACGCATTGATGCAACCGGGAAGCTTGTTATCCCTGGTTTAATCAATACGCATACGCATGCTGCAATGACATTATTTCGAGGTATGGCCGATGATTTAGAATTAAAGGATTGGCTGCAAAACTATATTTGGCCTGCCGAAGCGAAATTTATTAACCCGAAGACTGTACGTCTGGGAACTGAGTTGGCTATCGCAGAAATGCTTCTCTCGGGTACAACGACTTTTAATGATATGTATTTCTTCGAAGATATAGTCGCCCAGACCGCAAAAGCCATTGGCATACGCGTGATGGTTGGAGAAGGTCTCTTAAATTTGCCGACTCCCAATTGCAAGACACCAGAGGAAGGACTGAAATATACCGAAGAACTAATTCAAAAGTGGAAAGACGATCCACTTGTTAGTGTGGCGGTTGCCCCTCACGCGCCTTACACTTGTTCCGACGCTTTGCTCAAATCCGCTCGGGCATTAGCAGACAAATACGGTGTGATGTATCATATTCATTTGGCCGAGACAGTCAAAGAAGTAGATGACTGCCGGAAAAGACACAAGATGACACCTGTGGAATATTTGAGAAATTCGGGAATTCTGAATGAGCGCACCATTGCAGCCCACTGCGTGCACCTCACGAGTCGTGATATCAGTATATTAGCAGAAAAAAAGGTGAAAATAGCCCATAATCCCGGGAGCAACTTGAAATTGGCTTCGGCGATTGCTACGATTATGGATATGCTGAATAAAGGCCTGTGTATA
>JABMRO010000529.1 GCA_013202635.1 Planctomycetota bacterium | reverse complement strand
TAATAGGTCCCATGAATGCCTTTTTCTGCCTGTATCCTGGCAAAATGTAATGAATTCTCGGGTGTTTTATCCACATCATGACGAAGAATGATACATTTAGTTTGTGGATTCTCCAGATATTCTCGATAGGTCACAAAGGAATAATCCTGTGAAAGCAAGGTGTTCAGAAGATATCTATATTTCTTAATCGTGAAATCCATTTGAATTTTCCTGATATTCTATTATTACTCTCAGGCATCTTTCGGCGGTTTTCCCATCCCATAACTCAGGTCTGGAAGGCTTAATTCCCTGAAAAAGTGTTTTGTAATATTCATTACGTAAACGGTCAATATTATTTCCAACCAGGATGCTTGCACCTCCATGCTCCCTTAGAGTTATGGGACGTTCGGTATTCCATCTTAAAGTAAGGCACGGAGTTCCCAATACTGTACATTCTTCCTGGAGTCCTCCGCTATCGGTTAACATGATCGTAGCATCCATATTTAATCTTAACATATCATGATATCCCAGAGGATTAAGTAATAATACATTTTGATTTTTTAACACCTTATCCCATAAATCAAACACTTTTAATTGCTTCTGGGCACGTGGATGAATTGTCCAAATTAAAGGCATGTTTTCAGTTAGCTCATCAGAAACAAATTTCAGAATTGGTTCAAAAACCTCCAACCTGTCAACATTTGAGGGACGGTGAAGAGTCATCAGAGCAAAACGTTTGGTTTTATAATGTTTAATGTTGATATTTTGATTTTCTATCAGGTTATTATTGATTATTTCCTGAATATTTAATTTTGAAGCTTTCTCTTTATTACCATCCTTGGCCTTGTCCGAGGCGGTAATGATTTGATCGATTCGTTCCCTATATGATTCGATACCACGATTGCCCATCTTAAGACCATTGATCAATACCGTAGGAGTACTGCGAACTTTGCACTTCTTGGCTTCGCTTTTATCTTCACTTAACAAGGCATCGATCGCCTTTTCGTCAGCCATCATTTCATCGAACTTTGCCATATCCAATCCGAGTGACTTGGCATAGCCACTCAACACTCCAATATCCAGCTTTTTGGGTTCTTCCAGGATCATATCATACATTGCCCAGAAACCATTCGAACCCTTCTCTATATATGCCAGCTGAACAGCACCATGAGCTAG
Source organism: Planctomycetota bacterium (assembly GCA_013202635.1). Classification (GTDB taxonomy): domain Bacteria; phylum Planctomycetota; class Phycisphaerae; order Sedimentisphaerales; family Anaerobacaceae; genus NIOZ-UU13. The sequence continues at coordinate 2,571 of JABMRO010000529.1, read as the reverse complement.
CTTGGCTTTCTTGTGGAAAGCAAGCGGATAGTGCTTAAATACCAGTTTGACTTTATCTGGATATTCTTTAAGAATGTCTTTTAGCTTCGAATCTTCACGAATACTGTACGGACATTGGAAATCCGCGAATATAGCAATAGTTACTGCTGCATCTTCCGGCCCTAGAACAGGCGAATTTTCAGCGGTCACCTCATAAACAGTAGGGTCTGCCTTACGGCTCTTGCCGCATCCAACAGCTTGCTTCTTTTCACTACATCCGCTGCATCCGCCAACTGGTGTCGGCTTTAAACCGTCCAATTTGGACATCATGACCTTCATATCTTTACGCATCTCAGACAGTTCGGCTTGTAAGTTTTGAATTTCTTCTTTGTTAGTGCCGTTGCGGTCAATGCCATCCTCTGTATTAGAAGTCTCTGGCCCACATCCGGATATGCCAATAATACTAATAATAAATACACATACCAAAAAACGTTTCATATTAAAACCTTTCAGTAAATTAAGTCTGTAGCTCAACATAATAGTTTAAGTCGAAAGTCTTCTAGGACATCTCTTGTTTACTGAGATAGCTCAAGGGCCATAATACCTACTTTGCTGATTCTGTCCTCCCTCTTAGGTCTTGTTTGTAAAACAATAAAAGCCTTGTCTTGGGTAACCTCAATAAAGTAGTTTCCCGACCGGACCACTTTGTTCCAATAAATGTTACCTGTTTTATTGCCTTCCTTGTCATATTCATGTATGCCGAGATCGGTAGAACCAATACCAAACGCTACAATAAATCCTTTTCCTGGTACCGCCTCTATCTTAAAAGTAGAAGCTGCGAGCTCATCTCCCAGAACTTGTTTTTCCCATAAGACTGTGTTAAGATCAGATGAAAACGCCTTAACCATAAGTTTTCCCGCACCAGGCATGTCGTTCGTAGCGTTATTATATGCCAACACAAATTCCCCGGAAGAAAGACGGCAGATTTGTGGCATTTTCCTCACAAAAGGATTCCCGTTAAATACCTTGTCTGATATGATTTTACCTTATGAATCGCATTTTAAAACCCAAATAAATAAAGGTTCGCTAACAGACATTTTTCCGCTGGATTTCACAGAACCTCCGACTACTATGAAACTGCCATCTTTTCCAACCGCCACGCCATCACTAAAAAATTCCAGTTGTCCATGATCATAAGTTTGTTCCCAAAGTTTATTACCTTGTGAATCAATTTTTACGATCAAACCATTGTCGTTGCTATCTCTGCCAATAAGAAGACCACTATCATTTGGTAAATCTATTTTTTTCAGAATTAGATTTTTATTATCTTTTAAACTTGTTCCGGCAACTAATTTAGTAGTTCGATTGCTCCCTTGGCGATTCATAGACATAACAGATTCAGCCACGGTGTCAAAATTACCTGTTACGTTAATAGTACCGCTCTTACTTACCGATAGGCCTTTTATAACTCGAGAAGCAGTTGTTATATTTGATTTAATATCTTCAGGAGCATCTCCGAGAACAATGTTCTTAGTCATATTACCGTCATGGTCGATTTCCCAGAGCCAGTATTTTCCATCCGAATATACCATAGGACGAAATGAACTACCTGTCGTTAATAATTTGTTATCTGTTGCATCGAAGGTGACTGCACCGGGGGAGCAACTCAAACCATCGCCACACCCAAACTCTCGCTGCCATAAGAGCTTTAATGGTGTTTCGGCTTGGACGTAAGACTGATTTACAATCCAAAAGACTGTTAATACGAATAATGCGATCATTGTTTGGGTAGTAAGCGGCTTCATAATATATTTCTCCATAATTCATTTTCCGGTTTATTCGCAGTCACAACAGGCACATGCACCAACTTGCCCTGCTTCCCAATAATCTTGTCCAGCTATATAAGCGCCAGCAACATATGTATCAGCCCAATAGTCACAGTCATCAGAACATGAATCATCTTCATCGCCTGTAAGAGCGTTACAAACAGCCTGCATACCTGCACCAAATGTAGTATCACAATCATATTTATCACTATTGCATGTCTGATAACATCCATCATGTATATCGCAAGCACTTACAAAACTAGTACTCACACAATCTTCATTAGTACCGAAGCATGTAGGCGGCGATGGACAGTCTCTTGTAGGATTAGGGCCATAAGGGCTCGTACACCCATTCGGTACTGGATCGGCGCTTGGTGCTGGGTCATCAACTATACTCTTTCCTTCGGTCGCACCACACACTACTAGTGCCACATAACTCTCTTTTTTCTCAAGACATGGTGTACAACTACTACCGCCGGGGCAATATGTGCAATCCCAGCTCTCGCAGCAGGGCGGACCACAGCACTCTCCACTACAACAAGTCTGAGGCTCAACACAACATCCATTGCCGCAACATTGTTGAGCAGTCAGACAGCAATGGCCGGCAGGACAGCATGCAGTATCTTCTCCACAGCACGATATATTTTCACAACAACGCTCCGCCGGACAATCATTTCACTCACACACGCTGCAATCACACCACCAACATGCACCACAATTACCGTCATACCCATACCACGCACAACCAGGACACCCACCACCACCC
>JABMRO010000528.1 GCA_013202635.1 Planctomycetota bacterium | reverse complement strand
TACGGGACTAAGATGATTGTATGCTAAAATTTTACCCCCTAAAGACCGATAAGCTCATTATTCACAATCTTATGATACCCCGGCTCACTCCATAAGGTCGTCTTGCTCAGCAGGGGGCCGGCGCTATTGAAGGCTTCTATACGCATAGCCATTCAGCATAAATGTGAAATCTTCGACGTCATCGTCAGCGCGGGGCATATAGAAACTGAATTCTTGGGCCGCTCGCACATCACAGGCCTGTTTGCACCATTCGATTACACTTTTACTCAGCCATCGGTGCATTTCCGCGCTGCCGTCGGCCCATCCCAAAGTGCTTCTTGACCTGCTGTGCCAGATTGCAAATGGGTCAACCCATCCTTTTGACTTTGGATACATAACCCAGGAACCCCTGTTGTATCCTCTTGGGTCGGCTTCTTCCAGAAAGACATATTTACTGGCGGGTCTTTTTATTTCGGAATATTTTATGACCGGGTAAATCTCCCAGGCGCCTGCCGGGTCTACTCCGTTCATACCGCCTGCAATCGAATAGCTGCGAAAGGCATATATCTCCGGGTTTTTCTGCCTTATATCGGCGGGGCAGCGATATACGTCCACAGTGTTGCTGACGTAGGGGAAAAGTGCGCCCTTTCTTAAAGCGTCCTTCTTGTCCTCAATTGTGTCGCCGGAAGGATTTAGTACCCAGCTCCCATCAGTTTCACCTGTTGTGCCCTTGACCAGTTCATCATCATTATCATCCTTATACACAATCCAGGCCATTGTCATTGTGCGTAAATTCTGAACACATACGGTACCTTTGGCCTGATTTTTCACCCGCTGTAACGCAGGCATAAGAATTGCCATAAGGATTGCTATAATTGCGATTACCACCAGCAGTTCGATTAGTGTGAAAGCTCTTGTTTTCATTGTTATCCCTTCTTTCCGGCAAAAAGTGCCTTCAAGAGACTATAAAAAACTTAATCTGAGCGGCGCCTCCTTTATTATATTTACTGTCAAAATAATATGATGCATAAAAACAGTGTTGTGTTCCGTTAATTCAGCGTTTTTTTGATGGCTTGAATTAATATATTGATTATATAACGTTAGGCCGGATATGTCAACACACGACAGTTACAATTTATGGGCGGCAGTGCACATCATACTCTCAACATTTCTGATTCATCTTATTCGCTGTTATCCGGGCCGTAGTACGAGCAATATGTTTTATCGGTTTCCCAGACGGTAACGCAATGCAGAGCCGCCTGGCCGAATTTGCCTGCGAGTTTGTTCCATGCGAAAACTGTAATATTTTCGACGGTGGGATTGGTTGTGCTGAACTGACTGACGTCGGCATTTAAATTCTTATGGTCAACGAGTTTTATCAGCTCATCGTCCACTATTTTTTCAAAATCGCTGATATGGAAGCCATTCTTGTTTGCCTGTGTCTTTATCGTAACCTCAACGATATAATTGTGACCGTGACCGGTGGGATTTGCGCATTTACCGAAAACCTCAAAATTCCGCTTTTCGGAAAAATCATCGTTCCAGAGCTTGTGCATCGCTGCAAATTCGAATTTTTCACTAAAATAAACCATCTCCAAATCTTTCAAATCTATAGCTATTTTTCTGAATGGATTCAGCTTCAGGCTCAAGTTACTTAACCGTGCTGTCCCGAATTTGTCGGCCAGTCCATTCCAGGCTGATTTTAGAAGTTCAGCCACTTCGGAAAATCCAATATGTTGTGCCCGGCGAAAATCCTGTCTTATTTGCTCGGCGAAAACCGGCACTGCGAATTCGCGAACGTTTTTGTCAATATCGGTTACATTAACAACAAATCCCGTGGCCGGTTCGATTTCTCCAGTCACTTCGACGGATAATTCCAGGAATATTGAAAGTCCTTCACCGGCCGGCCTGGATACATATGAGTTGAATCCTTCGTTTTTTTCCGACAGAAAAGGATTAATCGAAAACCGCACCTGCCTGAGAAGCTTATGCATAAAAAAATCCTTTACTTGCTGCTGTTATGCATCAGGCTTAAAACTTCATTTCGGCTTTTCGGATCCCTCCTGAATAACCCGCGAAGTGCCGATGTTACCATTACTGAGCCGGGCTTCTTTATGCCCCGAATGGTCATACAGCTATGTGAAGCTTCCAGGATGACTGCGACGCCCTGTGACTTTAAGCTTTCCATTATGAAATCGGCTATCTGGAACGTCAGCCTTTCCTGTGTCTGAAGTCGGCGGGCAAAACAATCCACGATACGAGCTAATTTGCTGACACCAAGCACCGTTCCCGTAGGCAAATAGGCGACATGAGCCGAGCCGATAAACGGCATTAGATGATGCTCACAGATACTGTAAAACGGTATGTCACGCAGCAGAACGATTTCGTCATAGTTTTCGGTAAAGGTGCTGCGAAGATGCTTTTTGGGGTCCTCATGCATCCCTCCTAAAAGTTCAGTGTACATCCTTGCCACCCGTTCCGGTGTTTTCTTTAATCCCTCGCGATCGATATCTTCACCAATCGCCAGGAGTATTTCCTTAGCTGCTTTTCTGATTCTTTCGGTATCGATGGTTTTGCTTTTTTTGGTCATTTCTTTGACTCATAACTATAGGTTTTCAACAACTGTTATCTTAGTTTGTATCTTTAATTGTACTTGCTTTAGGTCAGGTTTTCTTTGACGTTAAATTCATAAGATAAGTAGTAAGCAGCCGCACGCCGAATCCGGCTGAGCCTTCCGCTGTAAATTCGGTAGGCTTGCTGAAGACATCCATCCCTGCAATATCCAGGTGTGCCCATTTTGTTTCGCCGACAAATTGCCTCAGGAAGGCCGCCGCCGTGCAGGCCCCGCCCCATTTGCTGCCGATATTCTTCAGGTCGGCTATCTTGCTCTTCATCTCATTTGCGTACTCGTCACCACTCGGCATATGCCAGAGCTTTTCACCGCTGTCCTTAGAGGCTTTTTGCAATTGCCTTATCAGTTTCTCATCGTTGCCCATCAACCCGGCCTTATATTTTCCAAGAGCAACCATACAGGCGCCGGTTAATGTCGCAACGTCAATTATAATGTCGCATTTTTGTTTAACGGCGTAGTGAAGACCGTCGCACAGTATCATCCTGCCTTCGGCGTCGGTATTTTGCACCTCCACGGTTTTGCCGCTGTAAGTTGTAATAATGTCACCAGGTCGATAACTCGATCCGCTCGGTAAGTTTTCCGCCGACGGAATTATACCGTAAACATTAACCGGCAGTTTTAACTCTTCCACGGCCTTCATTGTTGCCAACACTGCAATGCCGCCGCTTTTATCCAATTTCATCTGTTCCATATTGGCGGCAGGTTTAATGCTTATCCCCCCGGAATCGAAAGTTATCGCTTTTCCTACCAGGCCAATCGTTGGCAGACGACTCGCGGCTTTGGAGGTGGGATTATATTTCAAAATAATAAATCTCGGCTTGTTTTGTGAACCTGAGCCGACTGCGAGCACCCCGCCCATTCCCTTTGCAGCCATTTGGTTTTCATCAAAAACTGTACAGCTCAAACTTTTTGAGCCGCGACTAAGCTCTTTTGCGGCGGCGGCCAGCTCAACCGGGTTTATTACGTTGGCCGGTCGATTCGCTAATGTCCTGGCATAGCTTTGGGCCTTGCCGATAGCAATTCCGCTCAAAAGACCTTTATTTAATTTTCTTGTTTTTGCCGAATCGGAATCAATTACCTCAACTTTGAGCAAATCCGCACGTCCGTTTTCGCTCTCGGTAACAAACTCATCATAACGATAGCTGCCGAAATATGCCCCTTCCGCTACAGCCCTGCCCATTGCAGATAAATCGAATCGCCCGCCGAATGCTTTGTGCAGCGCCAGGCTGATGGTTTCTATTTTCATTTCCACCGACTTTTTTGCCACGTTGGAAGCCGCTTTGCGAATCGTGTCGAGTGTTGACTTTTTCTTTTCACCTAAGCCGACCAGCAGAATCCTTTTGGCCCCTGTGCTGTCGTTGCCGTAAACGATTGCACTGGCTCCCTTTTTTGGCTTGAAATCGCCTAATTTAATCAATTGCTCGATAGCACCGTCGAGCTTACTGTTGAGCTGTGCATTTAATTTATCCAGCCCTTTGGCATCTGAAAACAGCCCCACTGCGAGCAGGTCTGTCCGGCATTTTGCCGGGTCAACCTTCCGTGTTTTTAACTCTACCTCAATAATATCTTTCATTTTTTCTGACCTTTTCCTTATTTACTTTTGTTTGTTTTTTGTTCGATACCGCAGATAGCTTTCGATAAATCCGTCGAGTTCTCCGTCTAATATCGCCTCTACATTACCGGTCTGGAAGTCGGTCCGATGGTCCTTGACCATTTGGTAGGGCTGCATAACATAGCTTCGTATCTGGCTTCCCCAGGCGATTTCGCCCTTTTTACCGTAAAGTTTCGCAACCTCAGCGTCGCGTTTCTGCTCTTCGAGCATATACAGTCTGGCTTTGAGCACTTTTAACGCCTGGGCCCTGTTCTTATGCTGGCTTCTTTCGTTCTGGCACTGCACGACGATACCGGTTGGCTCGTGTGTAATCCGTACCGCCGAACTGGTCTTATTCACATGCTGTCCGCCGGCACCGCTGGCCCGATAGAAATCGATTCGAATGTCATCTTCCTTTATTTCGATATCGATGTCCTCATCGAATTCCGGAACGCAATCCACCGCTGCAAAACTTGTATGCCGCCTTTTTTGCGAGTCAAACGGACTTATTCTTACGAGCCGGTGCACGCCGGTCTCACACGAGAGCTTCCCGAATGCAAAAGGCCCGCTCACTCGCAGAGTTATAGACCGAATTCCCGCCTCTTCTCCCGGCGTGATATCAAGCTCCTGGAATTTATATTTGTTTGACTCGAAATATCGCGTGTACATTCTAAGCAGCATGTTTGCCCAATCGCAGCTCTCCGTTCCTCCTGCTCCGGCGTGAATGCTGAAGAAGCAGTTTTTCATATCTTCGGGTCTGGATAACAACCCCGACAATTCTATCTGTTCGCACCTTTTGACAAGTGCACTCAGGTCATCCTCCAACTGTACCAGTTCATCCTTATCTGATTCATCTGATGCCATTTCGAACAGCTCGTGAAGGTCTTTGGCCTCACGCTGCATTTCTTCCACCGGCTCAATGAGCGATTTAAGCATGCTCAGTTTCGACACTACAGATTGGGCTTCGTCGGAATTGTCCCAGAAGCCGGCTTTAGACATCCGGTCTTCCAGCTTTTGCAGTTGTATTTTTTTGTTGGACAAGTCAAAGCCAGTCCCGGATTTTTTCAATCCGGGCCGACATATCTGATATCGCTGATTTTAATTCTGTTGTTTCCATATTACTGATTATTAACCTCAAGCTACCTGTTAATTTCTATTGACGCTCGTCCTTATACCACATCCAGGTAAAATATGCAACACCCTCTTTTGCAATTGAAAGGTAATAATAGCGTGTAAAATAGGATTTGACAGACGGTAACGGAAGGTGTTATATTGCACAACGATAAACAGGCGTTTTGTTGCCCTGTGAAGCATCAAAGCACGTAATAAGTGCAACGGCTACAAATAAGCCAACAGGATGCACAGCCTGTGGAATCTTTGAACGGATTATTCACATTAGCTTCTAAGGAGAGCAGTTATGAAGTATACCTCTTTAATCGGAGCGTTGGTCATTTTTACCGCTGGTTGCAGTTCGGCTCCGACAGCTTCGGTTCAAGAAAACCAAACGCAAACCAGAAAAGTGCTTATAGTAACCGGCAATGACTATCCCGGGCACAAGTGGAAACTTACAACGCCGGTTTTAGCCAAAGCAATCGCAGCCGACAAAAGGCTCAGTGTTACGATCACCGCCGAGCCGAATGACCTGAGGGCCGATACCCTTGCCGACTATGACGTCATTGTGCTGCACTTCATGGATTGGGAAGTCTCAGACCCTGGCCCAGAGGCCCGTGCCAACCTCAAACGCGTTGTCAAGAGCGGCAAAGGGCTGGTTCTGGTTCACTTTGCCTGCGGGGCATTTCAGGAATGGCCCGAGTTCGTTGAACTTGCCGGGCGCGTCTGGGACCCCAAGTTGCGAGGGCACGATCCGCACGGCAAATTCACTGTCCGGATCACCGACAGTACGCACCCGGCTATGAAGGCAATGACCCAGTTCGAGACCGTCGATGAGCTTTACACGTGCCTGGCGGGAAAGACCCCGATCAAGATTTTGGCTGAGGCGCGTTCGAAAGTGGACGGCAAGGATTATCCGATGGCATTCGTGCTGGACTACGGCAAAGGTAGGGTCTTCCACAGTGTGCTCGGACACGATGTTCAAGCTTTGGCCAATCCGCACGTAGGTCGGCTTTTTCGCAACGCCTGCGCCTGGGCGGCCGGACTGACACCGGTTTCAGCGGCCTTGTACTAATAGATTAAATGTCGGTACGGGCAATGGAATAATATTAACCGTAAGAAGTAAAAGGAGAAACTGTAATGAAAGTCGGATTTAATATGTTGTTGTGGACCACGCACGTTACTGAGGAGGCTTTTCCACTTCTGGAAGCAATCAAGAAAGTCGGTTATGACGGCGTCGAGATTCCCCTTTTCGAAGGCCAGCCCGAACATTTCGAAAAGGTAGGTAAAGCGATTAAAGATAATGGACTGACCTGTACGTCCGTGACGGTCATCCCGGACGAAGAACACAATCCCGTTAGTGCCGACGCAAAGCACCGCCAGGGGGCTGCTCAACACCTCAAATGGGCGATTGACTGTTCGGCGGCTTTGGCTTCGGATGTTTTGTGCGGGCCGTTCTATCAACCGTTGGGTGTTTTCACCGGCCAGGGCCCGACCGAAGAGGAAAAGCAGCGTGCTGCTGAGGTGCATCGCAACTCTTCTGAACTTGCCGCTAAATCTAATGTAGCCCTGGGAGTGGAATTTCTTAATCGCTTTGAATGTTATTTCCTCAATACAATGGCCGACGCGGCGGATTATGTCAAGCGCGTTGACCATCCCAATTGCGGCGTTCTGTATGATACTTTCCATGCGAACATCGAAGAGAAGGACCCTGTCGGCTGCATCAGTCAACATATTGATGCGATTAATCACGTGCACATTAGCGAGAACGACCGTGGAACGCCCGGCAAAGGCCATATTGACTGGCCCGCTACTTTCAAGGCGCTGCGCTCAAGTGGATATGATCGATGGCTGGTAATTGAGGCGTTCGGGCGGGCACTGCCGGACCTGGCCGCCGCCACACGTGTCTGGAGAGATTTCTTCCCCGACCGCGAGCAGGTCTATACAGAAGGTTTGAAGTTTGTTAAAGAGCAATGGCAGGCCGCAGGCTAAATGACGCGACCTGATGAAAATATTTTACTGGTTCAACTTACTTTCAGAGGAGGTACTATTATGCGTACCATTCGTTTACAACTTATTTGTGTTATGTTATTCGGCCTTTTAGGGTTGGCTACGAGTGTGGCTGCTGAAGAACCCGGCTTTAAGCCCATTTTCGATGGCAAAACGCTCGACGGCTGGAAAGCACCGAATATGAGTTACTGGTCGGTCACCGACGGCGCAATCACCGCTCGCTCGACGCAGCAGAACCCGGTGAAAACGAATCAATTCCTTGTATGGCAATTGGGCGAGCTGGATGATTTCGAGCTGAAGCTCAAATACCGAATGAGTGGGACGCCGGCGGCCAACTCAGGCATTCAGATTCGCAGCCGGGTGGAAAAGGAAGGTCACGCCGCCGGTTACCAGGCGGACATTGACCTGGCTGGTCGGTATGCCGGCGCGCTTTACGACGAGCAAGGTCGGGGGATGCTTGCCACCCGCGGACAGAAAACCGTTATCGGTTCCGACGGCAAGAAGACCCACAGCCCTCTCGGTGATTCGAATGCCCTGATGACAAATATCAGAAAGAATGACTGGAACGACTACCATATCATCGCCCGTGGCGGTCGTATCATTCTTAAGCTCAACGGTAAAGTTACTGCTGAGGTAATTGATAACGATCGCAAACAACGGGAACTGTCGGGTGTGCTGGCGCTGCAGTTGCACTCCGGGCCGCCGATGACCGTGCAGTTCAAGGATATTTATCTTAAGAGATTAAAGATGCGTCAAAGAAAAAAGATAGTATTGATAGCCGGTCCGCGTAGCCACGGTTACGGCTCACACGAGCACAACGCCGGCTG
>JABMRO010000527.1 GCA_013202635.1 Planctomycetota bacterium | reverse complement strand
CATTATATGCCGGTTGCACATGCAGTATTTCGGCTCGCGGGTCGAAGAAAAAACAATATCATCATCGGGTGTGTAAAGCGGGTCGAAGTCCGCCACGCCGGGCGCCGATGTTAGCTGCCTGAGACCGGTGCCATCGGTATTTATCTCATAGATATGGTAATCGTCCCTGATGTTCCTTCGCATCGAGAAGATAATCTTCTTACCGTCGAAATGAACCTCCGGGTCGCGGACAAGCCCTTCGTCAGATTCGATGAGCGTCCTGAGACGGCCTCCTTTCGCCAGGTCGATGGTTTTCATTGCTCCGCCGCCATCAAAACTGTTTGTGTTTATCTCTCGGGTTTTGAATATTGTGGCGGTATTGTGGTGGTCTTTCTTATACTGACGTCGCACTATAAAAAGAATAGGTTGACCACTGATGAGCGGATTTGCAATCAGGGCTTTGCGCTGCAAAACAGAGAATTCAACTTCAATCTTTTTAATGTCAGCTCGGCCGGCCTTGTTCATGCGGTGTTCGATATCATCCAGCTTCGTTAGATACTTTTTTCCTTCGGGATAACGGTTCCCGAATGTGGTCATCAGGTCTTTTATTGCTTCCCGCAGAGCGAGTTGTTTTTCCTTTATGGGAGCAGACTTCCTAACAGCACCCGCCCTGCCGGTTGTCCCTACTGCCAGCAGAAGTACTATTAAAATGAAAATATGAAACTGTCGCATACTGTTTGACGTTTTTCTTTTAGTTTAGAAACATAATGAAAGCTGTCTTATATGAAGATAACATATTTGCCTGAAATAATTAACCCCCTTTTGATTTTTTCATCAATTAAGAAAAAGAACTATCACTAAGCAAGAAAACCTCAGTTATCTTTTTTTAACTTATCCACACGATCACCTCGGACGTACTCCGAGATATGCGGCCATTTGCCGCCTATTTGTTTGCGATTGGGAATAAAAGCTTCATAAGCATATTGTTCAATTCTGGTAATAATCTCAGGATTTGCAGAAGCGAGATTGTTTGTTTCTCCAATGTCTCTTGACAGGTCATATAGCTCCCAGTTGTTTTTCTTGTCCGGCTTTACGGCTTTCCATTTTCCCATCCGGACGGCCCTGGTAGCTGCTCCACCCCAGTACAAGTACTTATGCTTTTTCTGCCTGCGCTGCTTTCCGAAAAGAGTTGGCAAAATCGAAATTCCGTCATTCTGAGGAGGTTTCTCACGAGCCAATTGCGCCATCGTAGGCATCATGTCCTGAAAGCCTCCGATGTGCTCGTTTGTTAAGCCGGGTACAATCATGCCGGGCCAGCGGGCGATAAACGGCACCCGGATTCCGCCTTCATACAAACTTCCTTTGCTGCCCTTCAATGGGCCGGTACCTTTGAAGAAATCCCTCAACGGCTGCCATGGTCCGGACTGGGGCCCATTGTCGCTGGTAAAGAATACGATAGTATTTTTGTCGATGTTTAGCTGTTTTAAGAGTGACATAATTTGACCGACATTACGGTCCAGGCGGCTAATCATTCCCGCGTAAACCGCATACGCGTCATCGCTGCCAATGTAACCCGGGCGAGGGTCGTTAATGGTGGTTTTCGGGAACTTGCCTTGATATGGCTTGACCGAATCCTCCGGCACAGCTAATTCCACATGAGGAATGATCGAAGGAATGTAGCAAAAGAACGGTTGTCTTTTTTTAGCACTGGCCTGAATAAAATCCAACGTCTTTTCATGCAGGACGTCGTCAACGTACTGGTCGAACTTATGGTCATTACCGTTCAGCATAAGCTTTTCGTCGTTATGCCAAATCCAATATGGATAGTAGAAATGGGCATGGACCTGATGATAGAAACCATAAAACTCATCAAAGCCTTTTTTGGATGGAGCACCGGGCATGTTCTCCAAACCAAGCCCCCATTTGCCAAATCCGCCTGTTATATAGCCGGCCTTCTTCAGAACCTGGGCAACTGTGGTTTCACTATCAAGAAGTGATGAGCTGCCGCTGTTGGACCTGACTGGGGTGTGGCCATGATGCAGCCCAGTCATTAAGACACTTCGTGAAGGTGCGCATACCGTATAACCGGCGTAGTATTGTGTGAATTTCATCCCTTCGGCGGCAAGTCGGTCAATATTTGGTGTTTGGAATTTTTCCTGGCCGTAACAACTCAAATGCCCGTAACCAAGGTCATCGGCCATTATGAAAATAATATTCGGATGTTTTCTGTCTGCCGCGGATAACAAGCGGCTGTAAGTAAGTCCTGCCGTCATCGTACTTGCTGTTGTGAGTTTGAGAAACCGCCTTCGGGATATCTTATTGTCGTTGGTTGGGCTATCCTCCAAACGGTCTTTTAGGTTATTGGAATTCACACCTAATCTCCTTTTTAAGGATTGCTTCTTTGAGTATTCATTATTTTCCATCATTATATATTAAGTGTCTGTGAACGTAAATACATACCCCATTTATTAAATTCAAAAAAAAGGATTACTAAAGATTAATATACCAGAAAAATACATGACACCTCGCGGGCAAAAAGAAAATAAGATAATACTTGGCTTGATCTTTTTTAATGTGTCTCTTGCAGCCAAAGTGAAGGTGACTTATACTGTACAAAAGCGTCGTTTGGCTTCTTGCATTCAAAAAACAAAAGGAACCGATAGGAGTATGAGTCGTGATAAATCAAAGTTGTGATATCTGGAAGAAGCATACTGCACAATTAATCGTTGTTTTCGCTATTGGGTTGGTCTTGTTTGGCTCGGGTTGTAACATAGTCAGTCCCAAACTACAGGATGAATACATAAGGCCTGGCTTAGGAGAAGGTATGTGTCGGGTATTTGACAAATACCGTCAATACATCCCTGAGATAATGGCCGAGGATAAAGTGCCTGGTCTATCGCTCGCATTGGTCGATCGTGACGGCATCCTATGGGCAGGCGGATTTGGCTATACTGATTATGACCGAAAGACGCCTGTTACAACGGACACTATGTTTTTGATCTGCTCCATGTCCAAGACCATCACGGCCGCAGCGGTGATGGTTGCGGTTCAAGATGGAATGCTTGAGCTGGACGTTCCTATCATTGAGTACTTCCCACAGTTCACTGTCAATAGCCGATTCGAAGAGAATCCGGAGAAAAAAATAACCCTGCGTCACTTGTTGTCTCACACGTCAGGTATTGCGCATGAAGCCCCAGTCGGCAATGCCAGGGAACCATCTTATGGTTCACTCAAAGAAAAAGTTCTGAGCGTCTCAGATACATGGCTCAGACACAAGGTAGGGGAAAGATATAGCTATTCCGGCTTCGGGTATGATCTGGTGGCGTACATTATTCAGGTCCAATCAGGCCAACCGTTTGCCAAGTACGTAGAGGACAAGGTTTTTACTCCCTTAAATATGACCAACTGTTCAGTAGATCCTGAGTTCATCAGAAACCATCCCAACCGGGCTGTGTCCCACATGCCCCATGTCAAGCAAGCGCCCCTGGCGATGGATGTACCTGTGGTTGGAGCCGGTGGTGTGTATGCGGGTGTCAAGGGAATGGCCAAATTCGTGCAGTTTTTTCTCAATGCGGGCAAGGTGGATGGCCAAACAGTTCTTGATGAAAATCTCATTACAAGCATGGTTACCCCATCGATACTCTGTAACCCAGCGTCATCCCATAAGCATTATGGACTGGGAGTCGAGATTTGTCACGATTTCGAATACTACACATTAGGTCATCATGGCGGAGGGGGGGGTGGGCGTCAGTTATGATTTGGCTTCCTGAATATGAGTTCGGTTGTGTGGGTTTGGTTAATTCAGAAGGGCTTAAACACTCGCTTAATGCTGTCTTAACTGATCTGATCGACGAGAATCTCGTTCAGAAAAACGAATCATTCGAGATCCCATCCGGCGAGTATCAGGCCTATCAGCCACTCGATCCCAATACCTTCACAAGGTTCAAACCAGAATGGAAAAAGTATATCGGTACCTATAAATATCTTATGAGCGGCTGGAAATTTGACACCTCTCTCAGGATCGCGCTGGCCCTGGGCTTAACGACCAAGGGCACTCATGTAAAGGTATTCGAGAAAGATGGGTACCTTTATGTCGATAGCATCGTATTTCACGACGATGATGGTGGTCGACTTGATGAGTATCTGCCGGGCCTATTTTTCACCCCCACTGGTAAGTGTCTTGACCTTCGTGGTCCCGAGCTTACATGGCAAAACTACAGAATCAAGAAGGTTGATAATGATACTGATAGGCATTTTGACATAAACTGATATGGGGCTTTTGCTGGAAAAAGCGGTATCTTTTTCCAGCCGGTGAGTTCCGCGTTAGCAAGAACCGAATAGAGTGTAAACTGTGAACAATACGAGCTATCATATCAGGAAAGAGCGTACTGCACAATTAATCGTTGTTTTCGCTATTCTGTTGGTCTTTTTGGGCCCGGGTTGTAACACCATCAGTCCCAAACTACAGGATGAATACATCAGGCCTGGCTTAAGCCCGGGTATGTGTAGTGTATTTGATAAATACCGCAAATACATCCCTAAGATAATGGCCGAGGACAAGGTGCCTGGCCTATCGCTCGCATTGGTCGATCGTGACGGCATCCTGTGGGCAGGCGGATTTGGCTATACCGATTATGACCTGAAGACGCCTGTTACAACTGATACTATGTTTGCAATCTGCTCCATATCCAAGACTATCACGGCCACGGCCGTGATGATTGCGGTTCAAGATGGTTTGCTCGAACTGGACGTTCCTATCATTGAGTACTGGCCACAGTTCACAGTCAATAGCCGATTTGAAGAGAATCCGCAGAAAAAAATTACCCTGCGTCACCTGTTGTCTCACACATCAGGGATTGCGCGTGACGCTCCTGTCGGCAACGCCAGGGAACCATCTTATGGAACACTAGAAGAACATGTTTTAAGCGTTTCAGATACATGGCTCCGTCACAAGGTGGGCGAGAGATACAGCTATTCCAACTTAGGGTATGACATTGCGGTGTATATATTGGAGGTACAGTCCAGCCAACCGTTTGCCCAATACGTAGAGGACAAGATTTTTGCGCCCTTAAATATGCCTAACTGTTCGGTAGATCCTGAGTTCATCCGAAACCATCCCAACAGGGCTGTGGGGCATATGTCCCATGTAAAGCAATTGCCTCTGTGGATCAATGTACCTTATGGTGGCTCTGGCAGTGTGTATGCCGATGCCAAGGGAATGGCCAAAGTCGTGCAGTTTTTTCTCAATGGAGGCAAGGTGGATGGTCGGGCAATTCTTGATGAACGCCTCATTACAAGCATGCTTACCCCATCGATACGCAGTAAGGATTACGGACTGGGAGTTCATGCTCTTCACGTAAACGGAAACTACTGGTTAGGGCATGGAGGCGGAGGGGTGGGGTTCATAACAGGCATGTATTGGTTCCCTGAATATGGATTTGGTAGTGTGCTTCTGGTGAATTCTGAGACTCTTGAACATTCGTTTAATAGTGTCATCACTGATCTGATCGACGAGAATCTCGTTCAGAAGGACGAATCGTTCGAGACCCCATCTGGCGAGTATCAGGCCTTGCAGCCATCCGATCCCGACGCCTTCACACGATTCAAACCAGCATGGAAAAAATACGTTGGCACCTATAAATATCTTATGAGCGGCTGGAAATTTGATACCATTGTCAACATCGCACTAGCCATGGGCTTAACAGCCAGGAACCTTCATGTAAAGGTATTCGAGGAAGATGGGTACCTTTATGTTGACAGTTTCGTACTTGGCAACGATGCTGGCGACTTTGACGGTGGTCGATTAGATGAGTATCTGCCTGGCCTGTTCTTCACCCCCTCCGGAAAGTGTCTTGATCTTCGTGGTCCCACTCTTACCTGGCAAAACTACAGAATCAAGAAAGTTAATAATGATAATGATAGGAATTTTGATCTAAACTAATAGGGGCAATCTTATAACATGGAGTGCTAAAATGAAGAATAAATTAAACAATCAAGCTTTGTTTCTAGCTATGTTCTTTGTGGCTTTTTCTTTAAGAACTTTTGCACAAGAAGCAAAGAATTATCCCACTATCGGAGAGGTTGTCAGGTTCGACAATCGCATCGATGACCTTATTGGCTCTGATGCTCGGATTGAGCTGCTTGCTTCAGGGTTTGAGTGGTCCGAGGGGCCGTTGTGGATTCAGAATGACGGCGGCTGTCTGATTTTTTCGGATATACCGCGCAATTCCGTGATGAAATGGAAGGAAGGAGAAGGCATCAGCCTGTTTATGAAACCATCGGGTTATACGGGCGTTGCGGACTATGGCCGTGAACCCGGAAGCAACGGATTAACTTTAGACCTACAGAGACGCATTATATTTTGTGAGCATGGTGACCGGCGTATTTCGAGACTGGAAAAAGGTGGAGGTAAGAAAACTCTCGTTGATAATTATAAGGGAAAGCGGCTAAACAGCCCGAACGATGCCGCGGTTAAATCTAATGGTGATATTTATTTCACGGACCCCCCTTATGGTTTGCCGAAAGGTTATAACGACCCGAGGCGTGAACTTGATTATTGTGGTGTTTATCGTCTTTCAACCGCAGGCCAATTGACTCTGCTTACCAAAGAAATGACCAGACCGAATGGAATTGCATTTTCCCCGGAAGAAAATGTCCTCTATGTTGCACAATCAGATTCTAAAAATCCCATTATAAACGCATTTCCAGTCAAACGGGACGGCACTCTTGGAACGGGAAAGGTTTTGTATAACTATTCGAGTCTGAAGAGGAAATATCCCGGCTCCCCCGACGGCTTAAAGGTTGACCAGAATGGGAATCTGTTCGCTACCGGCCCCGGAGGGGTGTACGTTATCACGCCTGAGGGCAGGCTTCTTGGCAGAATTCATACCGGCAAACGCACAGCCAACTGTGCCTGGGGCAATGACGGCTCGGTTCTGAATATGACGGTTGATGATTGTCTGTGCCGCATTAAAACAAAAACAAAGGGAGCTAATTGGAAAAATATCCGGTAGCGCCACTTATGAATTGCATCAGCGAGACCGGTTGTGTTATAATATGCAAAGCAAAGCCGGAAGAAATCAGCATCAGATTCAAATGAAACGTTGAATGAGAAACATTTTCTCTAAAAAACAAGGAGGCCCGTAATGGTCAAGTTGAAAGGCTTTACCCTGATAGAGCTTCTTGTAGTGATTGCGATTATAGCGCTGCTTATGGCCATCATTATGCCGGCGCTGAACTCAGTAAAAAAGAAAGCTGCAACGACAGTTTGCCTGAGCAATACCAAGAACCTTGCCCTGGGTTGGTATATGTACATGGGAGATAATGATAGCCGCATCATGAGTTCTGAAGACAATGGTGTAGAACAGAACGGGACATACGTCGGCTGGGTCGGGGTGCCTCGTAACATAAATGGCAGCCTTCTTAGCAATACCCAAGCGGATCCACCTGTGACGGATGAAGATGAGATCCGGGGGATTGAAGTAGGTGTGCTGTTTCCGTATATCAAAGACGCGGATGCATATCATTGCCCTGCCGATAATGTCCGTAAGAGCATGTATGATAGAACCGGAGTTTTTGTCTCTTACGGAGTTCCTATGTGTTTATATGGATATCCGAACTCCAGCAGTTCGCAATACAATGTGCAAATCAAAGCTTTCGGTGAGATTACTTCGCCATCGACCCGTTATGTATTCGTTGAGAGTGCGGAAACACGAAATTGGAATTCGAGCCATCACTTTGTACTCGGCGCCCCCGAGTACACGGGAAATACTGAATGGGGCTGGTGGGGTCCGATGGCGGTCAATCATGGTGACAGCAGCGTTTTGGGGTTCTGTGATGGGCATTCGGAAGTTCGCAAATGGCGTGATAGCTTTACTATAGAGCGTGTGGATAAGTTGATTAGTCAAGAGGTTGGAACTTACGGCATTGAATATCCTCCCGAGGGCCAGACACAGGATATCAATTATATGGCCAAAGGCTGGGCATATCGCTATAAGGGCGACTGATCTATGGCTAATTGGGAGAATACCCGGTAGCTGCCGCAAGCTTTAACGCCCTGCTGAGCTTAATCAATTCAATGCCTTTGCCTGTTCCTAAATTACGGGAATACTGCTTATCGACAGGATTGTTCCAGTGTTCGTAAACTCCAAGGCTTTTCAGACGAGATATATTTCCCTTATGGTCAGGATCATAGAAAGTTCCTGAAGGCGGGTTATCCGCCATAGCCGCCTCGACGAGATAATCAGTTGTGCCGGACTGGTGAGGTCCATCGTCCCATTCGGTCCAGAGAAAATCGAAACCGACAGAATCAATCGCGACCGGGTCCTGTGAGACAAAAAGACTTGAACTCCAGTCTCCGTTGAAGGGAGATATGTTCCACTTTCTCGGTGCCCTTTCTTTTGCATGTTTTCCGGCGTATAATCCGTCGATTAAATACAGCATGGTCTTGCCGCCGAGATGTTTATGTCCCATCAGGTCCACGAGAGGCCTGTAATGTCCCATGCCCGGCTTGTTATATGGCAGTTCTTTGTGCATATCGTAATATTCCCGGGTTCGGGCCGGCTTTCTGACAAGCGAGCCATAATGGTTTTTTGCGCAAAGCGTTATGCCTGCCTGGTCGTTGTGGCTTTTAAGATTCGCCAGATTAATTAGATAATCAGCTTCAACATAGGAAGCAGGTGCATAGTCGGTGCCTTTTCCATTGGCATCAAGCGTGCTCCAGTAAAATGGAACTGACGACAGCTTCGCCTTTGTCCAGCCGAATTTGCCTACGTAATCCAGATAACGGACATCGGGAAACTTTGCGTGGCACATATTATAGAACTCATTGGGAAAGTAACATAAAGTATCGCCAACGGTAATATCAGCCTCATTCACACCGGCTTCATTAACAAGCTGGTCAAGCAGTGCGATTATCATATGTGGTGATGTGTTCATATAATCAAGACTTCTGAGGTTGTAGTCTTTAATGTTTTTTACGGGCTGTGAGCTCCATATCTTTATACAGCCTACATAGTTAACTTTGATAATAATCTTTTCACCTGATTTGTATCCGGCATCTCCTTTGCCGTGTGTTTTATTGAAATGTTTGAATAGCGTATCCCAGGCGGCGGCACTTGTTCGGTCACCGCTGAGTGCTCTTATTGCCCGGCTCATCATTTGGTTCACTACGGCCTGGTTTGTGTGACTGTTTTCCCACCAATATCCGTTTCCTGGTCCGTCCCAGTCAGTGGCATCAGGATTATGCGCCCAAACAACACGTCCGGGGTGAATTCCTTTTGCGGTTCCAACAGGAGCGTTTGAGGTCGGTTCATCGGCTAAAACCACTTCTTCTGTTGTAACGCCCTGAGCTAACCATATTGATCCAACACTGGCGGCGATGAGTATTACACATAATATGTAGCGGGACTGAGCAAAACAGCGTTTTGCCCTGCGAAAGGCTGTGATTGAGCCGATTGCCCCGGCAAGCCAAATCACAAAACCCGAGGCCAACGGGAAAGCCGTTCGCTGACACGGATACATTGCACGGGAAGGCTTCGGTATGACACGAATTAAGAACCATAAAAGGGCCAATAATCCCCCGATGGGAAAAATCCACGTAAACCAGTAGCGTTTGTTGTTCTGCTTGAAAGACTTAGAAGCATTTGGACAGGCTGGTTGTGATTGTTTTGTTCCGAGCATTCGCATTTTTACCCCTCTCAAATTTCCTGCTGCGGCTCTTAGACGAGATGAGCCGGTTAATCAAAAACAGCACTTTTTTCAATCCGTCAAATTGTAGCATATTGCCCGCATTTCAACAATCATTGAAATACGAAAGATCCAATTGTGTACTATAGGCATATTCCCGACTATAGTGCCGGCCGGCGGTAAAGAATATACGGATAACAACTCTTGCATATATTGGGGATATCGTGTAACTTTATTATATTAAGAATACCAAGAGCAAATCCCGTTTTCCGAAAACATTAACGGTAAGGAGAGTTGACAATGGATAGAGATATAAGCAATAAGCAAACCGAAGCATCAACCGGAGATAAATCCTCCGCAAAAAATAAAGCTATAAATCGTCGTGAGTTTCTGGCCGCGGCATCAGGTACGGTCGCCGCTTTTACCATTGTACCGCGTCAGGTGATGGGCGGTGCGAAGTACGTTGCCCCGAGTGAAAAAATCAACGTTGGCTACGTTGGTGCTGGAACTCAGGGGATACGACAATTGATGGGTGCCCTGCCGAAGACGGAGCTAAAAATCGTCTCTATATGTGACCCCAACAAGGACAGCTCCGACTACGTCGCATGGTCAAGGAACGAGATACGAAACAAGGTGCGTGCGTTTTTGAAAAAGCCCAGGTGGGGGGAGGGACAACGAGGGTGTCGATGCGGCAGAGAGGTGGGCCGGAAAATTGTGGACAGCTATTATGCAATGAATACGAGCTCCGGGAGATACAAGGCCTGCTCTACTTATATTGATTTTCGCGAGATGCTGGATAACGAGAACGACCTAGACGCAGTCTATATAATGACTCCGGACCATCTTCACGCCACTGTTGCGATGGCCGCCATGAAGAAAGGCAAGCATGTTATTACACACAAGACTATGTCTAATGTGCTTTACGAGGCCAGGCTTGTAAGGGATACGGCACGCAAGGAAGGGGTTGCCAGCCAGATGTTTTGCGCGGCAGGCAACACATCAACACCCACGATATGTGAATGGATATGGGATGGGGCTATCGGGCCTGTACGAGAGGTCCATAATTGGTCATCAAGGCCTTTCTGGCCGCAGGGGATGACCAAGTATCCACGTGAAAAACCGCCGGTCCCGGACGGGCTCGAATGGGATTTATGGCTTGGCCCTGTTCCTCATCGAGACTACCACCCGGCTTATACTCATGCAGTCTTTCGAGGCTGGTATGATTTTGGGGCGGGTGCGCTCGGCGATATGGGCAATTACAGCTTTTACCAAATCTTCAAGATATTGAAACTTACGTCACCGGTCAGCGTGGAAGCCGGTCGCAGCCAGTACTGGGCGATAGTGGATAATCTATGGAAGAAGCAGATAAACAAGATATCGTTTCCCCGGGCATCGATGATACACTTTGAGTTTCCGGCTCGTGAGGATATGCCGCCTGTATCTCTCTATTGGTATGATGGTGGCCTGCGGCCTCCGAAGCCCAGAGAATTGGAACTGGATGGAAAAGATATGCCCGAAGAAGGACTTATGTTTGTTGGTGACAAAGGGAAGATTCTGGCAGGCTTTAGTGGAAATAATCCACGCATTATTCCGGAAAAGAAAATGCGGGTCTATACGAAACCTCCGGAAACATTGCCCCGTCCGATTAGTGAGCTGGATCAATGGATTCGCGCCTGCAAAGGCGGAGAAGCCTCCGGTGCCGGCTTTGAAAATATATATCCGTTTGCCGAGACAGTTTGCCTGGGCGCGATAGCATTGCGAACTAACAGGAAGCTGAAATGGGATACAGAAAAAATGCGGATAACTAATTCACCTGAAGCAAACGACTTGCTTCGCAGAAAATACAGGAAAGGATGGGAGCTGTAGTTTCTTTATCAAAATAAAACCGGAAGTCTTATGCTGATGAAGCGTTCAGATTAATAGCCTGTTGCGCAGCCGTCTTTGCGAGGGTCGGAGGCGCCGAAATAACGTCTTGGATTTGGTTTTCTCCATATTCCCTGATAACCTCCAAACGTGCCCGGTTTGGGACTTATTTTGTGTCCCATACGGGCAAGTTTGCGTTTTACATCTTCCGAGAAGTGTCGTTCAAAACTTACCGAACCGCCTCCTTTCATTTTAAGACCCGTCGGAGTAGAACTCTCCGAATGCCGGACCCGCGGCTGTTCGCCGGCCTGCTGGACTGACATACCGAAATCAATTATATTCATAAGTACCTGCGCATGTCCCTGTGGCTGAAAACTTCCTCCCATAACTCCGAATGAAAAGACCGGCTTACCATTTTTAGTCATGAATGCAGGTATGATAGTATGGAAAGGTCTTTTGTGAGGCTCTAACTTATTGAGATGATTTGGATTGAGCGAGAATAGCTGCCCCCTGTTCTGAAGGCAGAATCCCATACCGGCCGGTACAAAACCCGAGCCCCACTGGTAGTAAATGCTCTGAATTAGAGAAACCATATTGCCGTCTTTGTCCGCAGTTGTCAGGTAAACCGTATCGGATGAACCTTTAATCCGGCCGGGTTGAACTTTCTGTGCAGCTCGTTTGGGATTAATAAGTTTGACTCGCTGCCTGGCATACTCTTTGGAGATAAGATGTTTTAGGGGAACATCGGCAAAATCCATATCGGCGTAATAAACAGCGCGATCTTCGAATGCCAGTTTTTTCGCTTCAATGAAAAGATGCAAATGCTCGGCTGAGTTGGGCTTCAAAGATGCCACATCAAAATGTTCCAGCATATTCAACATCTGCAAAGCCGCAATTCCCTGACCATTCGGCGGAAGTTCCCAGACATCATAACTACGATAGTTGGTACTGACAGGTTCAACCCAGTTGGCCGTATGGTCCCGAAAGTCGCGCATTGAAAACCTGCCGCCGTTGGCCCGGGAAAATTTAACTATCCTTTCTGCCATCTCACCCTGATAGAAAGCTTCTGAGCCGTCCCGTGCAATAGTTTCAAAAAATCGTGCCAATCCCGGATTTTTGAAAGTGTCCCCAAAATGTACAGGCTTACCGGAGGGTGTAAAAGTCCCGGCCAGAGTGGAGTTTCTTATAGAATCAAACGACCATGAGCGTGCAATGACCGGCGAAACGGGGAAACCTTCGCGGGCATAAGATATGGGAGCTTCCAGAAGTCTTGCCAGGTCAAACCGTCCCAATCTTTTCTGAAGTGCATCCCATCCACTTACACAGCCGGGCACGCTCCAGGATAACGGGCCAAGGACAGGAATCTCATTGAGGCTAAGTTCCTGTGCTTTACTGATGCTCCAGTCGTATGGGGAACGGCCGCTTGCATTTAGACCAAGCAGTCTCTGTTCTTTTTCATTCCAGACAATCGCAAAGAGGTCACCGCCCGGCCCGCACATCATCGGCTCGACCAGAGACAACATTGCATTGGCACAAATGGCCGCATCGACAGCGTTACCGCCGGCCTTAAGGATATCAACGCCAGCCATACTGGCCAGAGGCTGGCTGGAGCGCACAATTCCGTTTTGGCAGACAACCGTCGAACGGTTTTGGTTTCTATATTTAAGTAAACTGCGGTCGATATAGGCACTGCTGTCTTTTGTATCAGCAACATCATTTCCGGCTAATGATACATTGCTCCCAAGGAATGCTGATGTGCAGGCACTACCGGTATATTTAAGAAATGAACGTCGCTTCATGGATTTCTCCTCTTGTTATATTCAGAACTCTCGAATCATTGTGACACCGAACTAACCTGTCAGGGCTGATTTATTGTACCCGAACGAGCAGACAAGTCAAGTTGGGTTGGCACAGGAGCTGTATCTGTTGCGAATAATATTTGTATAGTATCCTTACCAGCCGGGACTGGGAGCTGCTGGCTGCCAGCTCTCGGGTTGAGACAAGGTGGCCGGATGAGCGGCCGCATCAACAATCATCAAGGAGTTGCCGCCGCCGTCGGTTGTTGGATACCATTTGTTGCTGTACTCGAATCGAAGTATCGCTGCTTCCAGAGGCTGGGGAAGCTTCAGTACGATATTCTCACCGCCATTATTCAGGTTACCGGAATATTCACCTGCAACAATTGTGTTCGTGCCGTATTTTGAACGAAAGGAGGCCAAATCACCGGCAATCACAACATATTGGCCGGGCTCAAGGGACATCTGTGAAAAGGTAAAGTCAATACCTTCTGTAAAACGTACGCCTGTCAGGTCCAGCGTTGTTTGACTGATGTTTTGCAGCTCAACAAATTCGGGGCCACCGTCAGGGGCGTGGTACATCAGCTCGGTTATGTGCAAACCATCCAGCAATGCAAGTGCATCCGCAAGGGATTCGTCCGAGGTTGTTTCGACTGCATTGAGCTGCAGCCCGAATACGATGTCACTGCTGGTGGAATTCGTTTGATGCACCTCGACGGCGATGACATTATCACTACTAAGCAGATGCTCTGTGGAGATTTTGAACGGGCCTTCGTAGTCCGCATTGCCCACGGAACGGTCGGCTCTGGTGGTGTTCTCGATAGCGTTGTCCGGCATACCAATACGCAGCACCTCGATACCGTTGATATAGAATACTGCGCCGTCATCAATCACCGTGGAAAGCTCAAGTTCTGTAATATTATTTGGATTGGCATTAAAGGTGAAGTG
Organism: Planctomycetota bacterium; assembly: GCA_013202635.1. Classification (GTDB taxonomy): domain Bacteria; phylum Planctomycetota; class Phycisphaerae; order Sedimentisphaerales; family Anaerobacaceae; genus NIOZ-UU13. The sequence continues at coordinate 6,991 of JABMRO010000527.1, read as the reverse complement.
TTTCCTAAAGTAGTATGTCATGGCGCCAATCGTAAGCTGTGTGTTCTTGGGAGCCGGTAAACTGGAGTTCTCTACGTATAAAAGTGCCCTTCCAGTCGGCCAGGATGAGTCGTTATAGTTGGGCATAACCCAGGTTACAGGCAGCGCTGTATCCGTTTGCTCATAGGCCCAGAGGTCATCGATTGCTATCAGGCTGGTTACGGTGACAAAACCGCCCAATGGATTTGCAACGCCGGGGGTCGGCAGGTTGAAAAACTCGAAGTTGTTTGAGCCGTTGGGTGCACGACCTTGTGATATATCCGTTGTCTGGGGCCCATAGAGCACCTTGTCAATCTCGTTTAGTTCGGTATCAAACAGGCCGAGAATTTCCCCGTCAGCTAAGAGTCGAAAATCAACGTGGCCGGGCTGATTCCTGTCATCAGCATTAAATACAGCGAATCCTTCACCGGCTATAAAGCTCAATGGGCCGAGCTTATGCTTGTCAGGCTGTGTTATGATGTTGTCGGTTATGTACAAACCGCTTAAATCTACCGGAAAGACATGCGGATTAAACAGCTCGATATAGTCGTCCTCGAACAGAACCTCACCGCCGGCAAGCCACTCGTTTATCTTCAATGCCTGTGGATTGCCGAGCGGTTTAGCAATATTGGCCTGGCCAAAGGTAGGCACAGTCAACTGCCACTGGCTATCGTACCCAATCCTGCCGATAGACAAATCCGGCAATTGCGGACCGAACTCGACAGAATCGAACAATACGCCATTTTTATCATAGAGATAAATGCCCTCACCGTCACGGTTAAGAGCGAACCCAAGATGGATGCCTGAGGTGGTTGTCTCGGAATCGGCGAAAAGGACCAGGTACTCACTTGGGTCTATCGTTATCCCGCCGGGGAAGACAAACTTCGTCGGCTCATCAGGATTGTCGGTTATGCCTATCCCGGACAAACTTAATGAAAAAGGCCCATCGTAGTATAGCTCTATCAAGTCAGGGAATGTCCCTTGATATTCGAGGGTAGAAATGTTCATTGCCAGCACTTCATTGATAACCAACCTCGAATAGGAAGTGTCAATGGTCCATGTGCGGGAGGCGCTCGGACTTTCTTCACTTTGCCAGATGCCGGCGGAATTCTTGCCTATTACATAAACTGTGTAAGAGTTTCCATTAAGCAGGTTTGTCAATTCGATAGGAATGTCCACAGATAGCTCCTGACTCCATGGCCCGCTATTAAGGCGATACATGTAATGTGTAATGCCTGGTCCACCGACGATGAGTGTGGCGTTGGTATGGTATGTAAGCTCATCGAGTTCGCCGCAGACCGCAGCACCGCCGGGCACATAAGCTCCCATATCAAGACCGCAGGGTCCGGCACTAATCGCCGGCGAGACGGCTCTTAGATGGAAGTCAGTATTCGGGTCAACAAAGACAGGATCGGCGTCGATATTGCCGGTGCCGAGGTAGTGCAATGTCTCAGGTATAATCGAGCGGTTGACAGTAATATCTGTGGTGTCAATTACCTCGTCAAAAATAAGGCCTGTATTCCGGAAAATGCTGCCGTCCACGTACACACCCCGGCCGGGTTGTACCTGACCCGCACGGTCGAAATAAAAGACTGCTTTGTCTGCATCAACTACGGTATTGTTTATGAAAGATGCAAATGCATTATCCTTGATAAGTACTGCGTGGTCGATATCCTGGAAGATATTACGGACCAAACAATATTCTTTTGCGGCGCCTGCAGAGATAACATTTGCTTCGCCGCTGCTTTTATTATAAACGTCTTTGTGGTAGTGCATAAAAACGTTACCCTCGATATGGGCATCTGCCTCAAGGTCGAGGGCGTCATCGCCTCCCCCCATAAAGACATTATCGAGGATTTGCACGATAGGATTCGGGCGAGATGGGCCGTTAAAGTCAATCGCGTCATTGTGTCCTTTAGTTGTTCCTAAAACATTATTTTCGATGATGAAGTAACCGTTTTCGGGGATACCACTGCCCCATATATGTTCACTGCGGTTGTCGGTGGTTGGCGGTTCATCCGGGCCAAAGATATCAGTGAAAACGCAGTTGGAAACAATCAGCGACGAATTAATCGTGCTGATACGGCGAAGGTCGGTGTTGTCTAATGTAACGTGATCGAGCAGGAGATTAGAGTTTTCAAGACCTATCATGCCGTTGCTGCTTCGACCATATTCGACAACGGCGTATGTAATGCGGTTCTCAGCCATAGTGTTGGCGAATTGAATACCGTCCCACGTGCCGCTTTCACCCGATGTACGTGTAAAGCGAATCAACTCATACTCGGTTCCATCGGCGATAAGCCGGCCTTCAATAATGATTTTTGTATCCGGCTCAATGAAAACCGTAGTACCCGGCATAATAGTCAGATTAACTCCGAACGGAACAGTTAATTCGCCGGTAATGCGGTAAGGACCCTCCTGCGGTGTCCAGACAGTGTTTTCGGTCAGAATCCCATTTCCATTTGTCGGCAAATCGCTCTGCTCATATTGGTAATATCCCTGAACGCCTGCAACGCCGTCGTCGCTACCTGCATTGATACATGGGGAATTTTCCTGTAGGTGATAGTTGTTGTTCGGAGAATCAACGAAAAGCGGGTCCTGGTTGATATTGTCAATGCCGGGCCATGTTTCACCTATATCTGAATAATCGATATGGATGTCCGCAGGGTCATAGTCCGTATAGACCGGATTAGCAGCGAGGATAATGGAATTTGTTACGAAATATTCTATCAATGGATCTGTGGGGTTGTATTTATTAAAGGCCTGAATTCCGAAATCATGACAAACGACAGTAGCATGATTTAGAAAGACCTGGGCACTGCTACGACTGTTGGCCTTGGCTGAGATGCCGATGCCATTGTTCACAATCAGCACATAGTCAAGTGTGACCTGGCCGTCAAAGACACTTATCCCCTTATCGAAGCAATTGCGAAAGATGTAATCCTCCACCAGGACAGTCGAGCCTAATGTGTCAAGCCCATCGTCGTCCGTGTCGGCAAGCACACCGCGGCGGAGTGTTACATTTTGTCCGGCACCCTGGCTGTGGATATAAATACCGTCGTTGTCGTTCGGCCCGAGCATTTCTGTGATCCAGCTATCCTCGAACAACAAGGCGGTATTGTTAATCTCGGGTCCCATCACCGACCTGGCCAATTGGCAATGTCGGAACGTCAGGTCCGAGTCGGAGGAGGACTGCATGGCTTTACCGTCGTTGTCGGTGATAGAGACATAGTCGAAAACGATATTAGAGCCCGCCGGACGGATAGCCGGGCCCGAACCTGTATGTCCGCCGCCGGGTGAGTGCCCTGCACGGGTGATGTTTGTGTACTGATATATCGACGGCGATGAGTAGTCATGGTGGATTTCTCCCCAGGCCCGAGCCGGATTGTAAGCTGTAAATGTAATAGGTGCTGAGGCAGTACCCAGAGACTCTATCGTTCCCTTCACGTCGATGTCAGTTCCTGCTGAGCCGGAGCTTACCCCGTCGAGCAAAATGAGTGTACCCGGCCGGATAGTCAGAGTGTGGCCGGTGGGAACCAGCAGGTCATCAGTTATATGGATAATACCGTCCCAGATGGTGGAACTGCCGGCAAGTGTGCCGGAAATGCTTGTGACCGGCTCATTACTCAGGCCAAGCAATAAGCGGCTGTCTTCAGTACCATTGACGTTGGCCGTCAATGTGAAATCGCCGCGGCCTGTAAATGTTACCAGCGCACTTCCTAAACCATTGCGCAGCACAATCCGGTTTGTGAAAATATTGACGTTAGGATTATCCACGGAAAGTGTTGCTGCAGCATCCCATAAGTCACGTTCAATATTGCCGTCCGGCCGCACGACCTCAATTCGGACAAGTATCCCAATACCCGGCAGGTAGCTGTCGCGAACCATAAGCTTTGTCCTCAAATCCGAAACAAGGATTTGATTGCCGCTGCCATTGTTTTTCGGGTAATCATTGGTTGGGCCTGTATCACACCAGATGTCGATATACTCGTGTTCAAGCTCATTACCCGTACCATTTTGACCATCCAGTGTTTTCACAATAATGCGGTTTATCCCCGGGTATAAGTCCGCATAGTCAATGAACCACGCGCCTTCTTTCCGTGACCATTCAGCCAAATGCCCGTTCACCAGTACCGAACGAGTCGTAACTGCGTTGGCTGTGCCCGACAACGCAATGGTATTGGTGCCCCGAAGGTAGTGATAGCCTCCGGTTTGCGGAAGATTGCTGCTGACCGTCAGTTTGCCCTGCGGAACCTGGTCCAGAACGTAACCAATGCGGTCTTCAACGAACTGTTTCATCTGGTTTATCTTCGATTGCGGGACCCAGTCACCGAGTATATGGTCTATCAAAAAATTGAATTTCTCTGGTGCAAATACTGTATCTATCAGGTCGAGAAGCTGGCTGTAGTAAATTCTTACAATTTCCGGATGGTTTAGCAGGCGGTGTAATCCTTCTACTCGCTCGAAGAAAGTGAAAATACTGCGGTCGGGATCGGCACTGCGGTGCCCAAGTATCGTGTCCAGGTCGTGGGGAATAAGCCAAAACCGCGGGTCTTCACCACCTCGATACATGGCGTAATCGTCACCTTTGCCGGTATTCAAGCCTCCTTCGAGGTTGCCCGCCAGCGAATCGACAGCGAGGTATCGCATCCATTGCTCGATATTAATAACCTGACCGACCTGTTCTATAAACTCATCATTAGAGACGAAGTCATTATTGAGTATATACGTCAGGTTAATCAAGTCCGTCCAGTCATCCTCGGACTCGTTGGTATTCTTGAAATACGCGTTTCGGTAGGCGTCGGGATTATCACCTTCGTAGGCCAACTCGGCTGAGTACCCCTGGTCGTAGTCGGCACATCGATACAGATTACCAGCGCTGTTATCGGGGAAATGGTGTTCGGCCCACTCGCTGTCAAGCACTTCCAAAGCGACGTACGAGCCGTACATATGGGCAGGGTCATCAAGAGCCAGGTTTCTACCATTGACCCTCACCTGAACGGCGGTGGCGTTTGCCGCAGGCAATCCCGCCCTGCGCCACAGGGCGCTGCCGATTAACTGTGAAAATGCGTACTTGCTGTTAATATTTATTGCTGTAACGCCCTTCCATGACTGGTCATGCGGAATGTTGATACGATAATTATTGGGCGGTGGAATTCGAGTGCTTTTGCCGCGATTACGGATTCCCACTGAGTATCTGACCGTTGTATTCACACCATCAACAGTTATAAAAGTACCATTCATCTGTGCATCCGACCTTCTGTCGGCGGAATGGGAACCAATGTATGCCAGCCTGCCCCGCTCGGCCTCGGTCATAATGAGATAATAAACTGGCTGTTTGCCCGGTACCCAGTACGGTTCGAATGAATCGTCCACTTGATAGAGCAGATTGGTTACCTGCTCGGCACTGCCATCGACAATGCTCGGAGCAGGCCAGGTTCGGGATTTGAACCCGGCATCAATTCCTTCGAGATAAAACTCAATGATTGTGCCATCCGGATGTCGTGGTATTTCTGCGCCATATACACCATCATCAGATACGCCGTCACCGTGTGCTCCATCGTCAAACATTACAAGGCTGTTGTAGTCATTAGGGTCGTGGTGTGGATAAGTATCTTTATTATCATATACTGAGGTATCAACACGATAATGCATTGTTACCGTGATACCGGTTGTCATCTCATCGACGACGCGGGCAGTTACTGTCACAGAGTCGTTGGGCCCCGGAATAATGGGAAAATGTACAACGTCCAAAATCAAGGGGGCAACGTCATCAGCGGCAACAGAGTTAACCGCACCGGGTGTGCCTTCATCCGAAATGCCGGCAGCCCAGTTCTGCCCGTACTCATTTGACAGCGCAGGATTAATTAACTCAAGAGATTTGCCTCCGCCGTCGTGCCCATTCAACCAGAGCCATCCGCGGTGGTTATAGTCTATCTCTCCCAGCTCTCGCAATGCCCAATCACCCTCGTCGGCGTAACGAATCCTGTTGACTCTAACGCCCGTATCGTCAATCAATTCAATTGTTTCACCACTGTTGCTCAGCCGTCCCTCCCAGCCGCCGATGAAATTAGTAACGCCGGGATACCTGGTTGTAAATACATTATCGTCCGCCGCTACAACAAGGTACTCTCCGGCGCCAAGCGTTATATCCGGGAAAACAAAGTTAACACCATTGCTTAGTTTCCAGCCTGCCAGGTTGACCGGCTCACTTCCCCGGTTAAGCAACTCGATGTACTCGGCGCCGATATTCTCGGTTCCGGGGGAGGGATGGTAAGGATGGTACATAATCTCGTTAATCACCAATGAGGTTTGCTGGGGATTGCCTGTTGCGTACGGTCTGGCACCAGTCGAGCCGTTCAGAGATGATACGGCCAACGCCAGAGAAAGCATTGAAATTTTCACAGATATGGCTATTTTCTATCTCCATCCATATCGATGCCATAGGCCCCCCAACCCCAGCCTTATCTGGCTGGATTGCCGTTTTGCGAAACGGTCCTCCCCGGCTTGTGGGCCCTGGAATCGTGGTTACAGCTTATATAAACTAACAATATTTTAACATATATAGAATGCCTGAGTCAACTAAAATAGGCCTCCGGGGGACACCCTTCACCCCTAATGTATTTAAAGGTTGTTATAAGAGGCTAAGGAAGGTCTGAATTGGAAATAGGAGAATAAAAAAAGCCTTTTAAGTCTGTTTTTTTCTTGAAGTGCAGGCGGCTAATCTGGTACAAATAACATTAGTGAAGCTTGCGCTCGCACAATTGGGCATCTCCGGCTTTTGGGTCATTCAGCGGGCATAATTCTTGCAGTTTATTGATAGAGGATGAGTTATTGCGTATTGTGTGAGGTACAAAGTCTTAAGTGAGAGGCGGATTCAACTCCCAAGTGCAACTGAGTCAAATCCTGTTTTGTTATCCAGTTAATCTTTTCCGTTCATAAAATACTTCATTGGGTGTCAAATAGCCAAGTG
>JABMRO010000526.1 GCA_013202635.1 Planctomycetota bacterium | reverse complement strand
GTATCGAGTATCGAGTATCAAGTATCGAGTATCGAGATATTTGCCGGACATACTTTTCACGGTAATCTCCTGTCGGCAACATAAGTTGACATTTGCAGACTTTTGGAACCGGCCCCTTGCTTCCAATCGACCTCGACACATATTCTTCGCAATCCGGTAATATCAGCTTCAGTCAACTGAGGCGACTGCAAGTCTGCAACTTCAGTTCGCCATCGAAGACACAGAGCATTTTTTTCTACAGTGCCTGACTTAGTTCCTTCTTTCGGATATCCGAGGGCCAGGGTCTCTGCGATTTTCTCCTCCGCCAAAAGAACAGCCTGTGAAGTCACCTCTGCCGCCTCGGCCATACTGATGCTTATCAGATGGAGCCTTATTAAACCCAGCAGAGAAATCGAGACAATAGAAAGAGACACAATAACCTCTATGAAAGTAAATGCCCGCCATTTTCTCGTCTTCATTCCTGCACACACATTTCTTAATTATTACAGTTACACATCAAGGTTCCAGCTTTCAATGTCAGCATTGTCTTCCGCGCCGCCATCCTCACCATCTTTACCGTAGGATTTCAAATCGTAGTCTCTGTTGTTCATTCCCGGAGAAATATAGACGTACTTATTACCCCAGGGATCCGATGACACTTTATCAAGATATCCATCGGCGTTATATCCTTTTATGCCCGGGTTCGAGACAAGTACTTCAAGCCCCTCGGAAGTGGTGGGAAAACAGCCTGTATCGGTTTTGAATAAAGCCAATGCTGATTCAATTCCGCGTATATCAACTTTGGCCTTCATTCTCCGGGCCTGTTCGGGTCTGTCCAGAATCCTTGGCATAATGATGGTCGCCAAAAGACCCAAAATCACAACCACAATCATAAGCTCAATCAAAGTAAAACCGGTATTATGTAATTGTTGCTTCTTTACCCTTAGTATCATGTCAGTACTCCTCTAAAGGACCTGATTTATCTCAAATATAGGCAGTAAAATAGCTAATACTATAAAGCCCACAATAGCCCCCATAATAAGAAGTATTGCAGGCTCAAGCAGTGAGGTCAGTGTTTTAGCCGTCATCTCGACTTCGCCGTCGTACATATCGGCAATATCTATCAGGCCGTTTTCTATGTTTCCGCTCATCTGGCCCGTTGCGATTATGTGAATCACAATAGGCGGAAATAGTTCGGTCTTTTTTATTGCCTCTGCGATATCACTGCCTCTGTTGACCCTGTCCTTTACAGAATCCAGGGCACCTGCAATAAAACGGTTCTGGACTATACCTTTGACGATTTCCAGAGCGCCAAGTATCGGGATACCACTTGTAAGAAGTATGCCCAGCGTCCTGGTAAGCCGGGCTGTTTCCACCTTAAGAAAAAGTTTACCAAAGAGAGGCACTTTTAATTTGGAGCGGTCCCATCTCATTCTGCCGTCTTTGGTTCTTTTCCAGGCTCCGGTTCCAAAGAAAACCACACAAATCATAATGACAATAGGCACAAAATATGTTCTCATAAAAGCGCTTGTTGAGATAAGCAGTCTCGTCGGCAGCGGAAGGGCCCTATTCATCTCAAGAAAAATCTGCGTTATGCTTGGGACTACGAAAGACAACAGAAACACTACTACTGCTACCGCAACCACCGACATCATTAGCGGATAAGCCATAGCGGATCTGACTTTACTTGTAAGATGTACACGTTTTTCCAACATTTCCGCTAATCTCAGAAGGACCTCTTCCAGGGTTCCGCTCGTTTCCCCCGCAGCAACCATATTGACGAAGACGTTTGAAAATACGTCCGGATGTTTGCCAAGTGCAGCCGAGAGCGCGCTTCCTGTGTTTACACTGTCGCAGACTTCTTTCATAATCATCGCAAGGGGATTTTCCTGGTTTCCCAAAAGCCTCACTTTGCGCTCGGAACTTCCCTGTAGCTGCTCGACTAATGCTGATAAAGCAGGCACAAGCGGCATCCCGGCGCGCAATAGTGTCGCCAGCTGACGCGCTATTCTGCAAACATCCTTAGTCTTGGTCCTTTTGAAAATGTCCTTCTTGTTTGCCTTTTCATTTGTATCAGCACAACTATTATTCCGGGTCTCCAAACATGACATATGGTCGTCGGGCTCTCTCTGTGCCGTCTGAGATGACCGAACGGGCTTTTCAGCCTGCAAATTGTATTCAACCACCGACATGTTCACTCACCCCTAAACTTGTTTGAACGTTATCTTGTGTAACCCTGCAAACCTCTTCAAGGGTAGTTTCACCGGCCAGCGCTTTGCGCAATCCGTCCTCCCGCAAAGTACTCATACCTTTTTCAACAGCTACCTGCTTTATAACATGTGAACCGGCCCGTTTCGTTGTCAGCTCCTTGATGTCGTCGTCAATTACCAGCAGTTCAAGAATCCCGGTCCTGCCTATGTACCCTGTTTGGATGCAGCTCTCACACCCGG
>JABMRO010000525.1 GCA_013202635.1 Planctomycetota bacterium | reverse complement strand
CCATTCCTTTATTACTTACTCAAACAAACTGAACAATTCATATTGTCATCCCTGCGAAAGCAGGGAACCAGAGTTGTATCGGTACAATGGATTCCCGCTTGCGCGGGAATGACAAATTGTGTTATGTTATTGCCAGAACGATAGTTACAACTATGCACAATCCAAAAATGCTCACTTTGAGTACTTACCCAACAGCCTGCTCGGCCAAGGGCAAAATACGGTAGGACTCCACACCGATAATTAGGCAGAAAATAAGGTAAATATCGCAGTTTTTTAAACTTATCGCTTGGCATTTGCGGACTTTTTTATTACATTTATAGTAGAGGTAAATCCAAAGGCTGGCGGAGGAGACCAGCCGATAAAATAATGCTTGGAAGGGAGAAAATCTATGAGAGGATGGAGATCTAAACTCGTTTTTATGCTGGTAGTCTATTTTGGAGGTTTTGCAACTGCGGTTTATACTTTGGCGCCCGTACCTGAAAACAAAGCCAATGACTCCGTTAATTCTTCGTTTTTTAGAAGTAATACCGAGGTTGCGGAAGAAAAAAGCTCTGTTTTTTCGGCGGTTAAATCAGACGAGTTCAAAAAATCTTTGAACACTGGGATACACAAGTGCTTTGAGTTCAGTAAGGATGCTGCCTGGCGTACAGCCAGATTCATAAAGCAAAAGATTGACGAAAGACAGACTCGAACTGATAGCTGAGAGAATTGCTGATTTCCTATTTGCGATTGCCGGTTGAAATCGAAACCGGAAATTGCAAATCGTAAATCGATGTTCTACCGTTCTTAGTTGCGAACTTATAACTCGTATATACGTTGCCGAGATCTTCCGGAGGGGGGGCGTATATACAACATTGAAAGGCCGTGGGTCCCCCGAGGCTCACGGCTTTCAATATATCAAGACAAAGTCTTGAGTCTTATAACCCGAGTTTCACTTGCTCGTTGAATGTTCGCAACTGCACGCTTATAGTATTTAGCACCCAGTCTATATAGTGCAATTTGTGAGCGGGCCGATGGTGCCCTTCATTCATCAGCCCGCTCTTTATGGTCTTTAAAAATCTGCTTATTGTTTGGGCGCTGATTGGGGTAGGTTCACCAGCCCACCGTTTTAATTCCTCATATTCCCGCTGTAATTTCCAGCTGCCCCTTAACTGTTCGGCGGTCAAATAATCTCCAGGATTGTAGTCCAGTTGAAGGCCCTCGAGACACATAATTAACGGCTCATAATTAGTCTTTTCTCCCAGACGAATAAATTTATACTGATGAACATGCGTAGTTGCCTGTGCCGGAGGCTTATCCGCAATATCGCCTCCGCCCAGATACCATCTGCGCTTGCTGGTCCTGGCAAATACGAGTTCATCCCTACCAGCTTCTTTGCTTTCCGGTTCAGCCGAGCTCGCCGAAGCCGATGCAAAACGGTCGGGGTATTGTGTTATCTCATTGTAGCCCATTCTTGAAACCCAGAATCTGCCTGTTTTCTTTCGTTCAGGACCGCCGCCGAGCAAAAGTAAGCACTTAACAAAACCCAGCGGTAATATTTTTTGATTATCGATCTGTTTTTTTCGAAGCTGGAAAGAAAGATGCAGGCTATGCGGGCGAACATCATAGAAATTGGTAATCTCGTGTATCAACTTATTAAGAAGCCAGGGATCCGAAGTCGCAGGCCGGGAAAGTTCTCCCCGGATATTCAGCCTGCCCGGGGCAAGCTCCAGAAAACCGCACCGGCGCCCCTGGTCGGTTGAGCCTGTGTGGTCGTCGATATATCCACCGAGTTTCCAGGACAAAACATCAAGGCGAAAATCGTAGAAATACTTGAACCCGTCATACACGGGGTCACTCTTATTCTGAATGCTTCTTTGCGGCTCGACAGCCGCAGGACCAAGATTGCTTAATTCTACCTCAATTCCAAGTGGAACCAACCCGGGCTGAAGATTCGAACGAATTTGCGTTAGTTTTGCACGGGCAATGCGAGCATCAAACATACTTCTCGCTGCGCGTACGGCGTATTTGATATAATCGATGAGGTCATGTTTGTCACAGGGCATTGTTTGAAGGCTTCTCTCAATAATCAAACCAACAGCCCTGCTGTTTGCATTCACCATTTGCAAAGCCGCAAGAATACTGACCGACCGCTTAAAATATCTTTCTGAAATATGCATATGCTCGAGTTCAAAGCGGTATTGAGATTGGATTTGTTCTTCGAGCTGACTGAGCAGGACCTGCTTTATAACCAAAGCTAAATAGTTCTTTATAAACGGCCTGGCTTCCGGGTCACTGGATAAGTG
>JABMRO010000524.1 GCA_013202635.1 Planctomycetota bacterium | reverse complement strand
GTCCTCAAAGAGGTCATCGCCGCCGAAGGGCAAATTATTCTCTTCATCGACGAGCTGCATACCGTCGTAGGAGCAGGCAAAGCCGAAGGCGCCGTCGATGCGGGCAATTTGTTAAAACCGTCCCTCGCCCGGGGCGACTTACGCTGTATAGGTGCGACTACCATCGACGAATATAGAAAGTACGTGGAAAAAGACGCCGCTCTTGAGAGACGTTTTCAGCCGATTGTGATTGACCCGCCGAGCATTGAAGAAACCATAGCCATCCTCCGTGGCCTCAAAGACCGCTACGACACCCATCACGGCGTGCGTATTACCGATTCGGCTCTCGTCGCCGCCGCAACCCTCTCAAACCGCTACATAACCGACCGCTGGCTCCCCGATAAAGCGATTGATTTGATTGACGAATCCGCCTCGAAACTGCGTATTGAAAACGATTCACTGCCCGCCGAGCTGGATACCATCCGCAGAAAAATAGTCCAGCTTCAAATCGAACGCGAAGCCCTGAAAAAAGAAAGTGACAAGGCAAGTAAAGAACGATTAAAAAAAGCCGAAAAGCAGTTGGCCAAGCTCCAGCAGCAGGACAAAACGCTCACCGCACAGTGGGAAAGTGAAAGAGGTGACATCGACCGGATAAAAACCCTCAAGGAAAAACTTGAAGAGGCCCAAAACAGCTTTGAAGACGCCCAGCGAAAAGGCGACCTCGAAACCGCCGCCCGCCTGAAATATGAAACCATCACAAGCTTAAAAAAAGACCTCGAAGAAAAAGAAGCCGAGCTTTCCAAATCCGACAAATCCATAATCCGCAATGAAGTAACCGCTGAGCACATCGCCGGCGTTGTTTCCAAATGGACCGGAATACCCATTGCGAAATTACTCTCCGGCGAGCGAGAAAGACTGATGAAAATGGAGGATGTGATTCGCAACCGTGTAGTCGGACAGGATGAAGCCGTTGCCGCCCTATGCAACGCCGTTCGAAGAAGCCGCTCGGGCCTGTCGGACCCGAACCAGCCCATAGGAACCTTCCTGTTCCTCGGCCCCACCGGCGTCGGCAAGACCGAGCTTTCCAAAGCTCTCGCGGACTTTCTCTTTAACGACCCCCACTCTATGATACGAGTCGATATGAGCGAGTTTATGGAACAGCACTCCGTCTCCCGGCTAATCGGCTCGCCGCCGGGCTACGTCGGCTACGAAGAGGGCGGCCGACTAACCGAAGCCGTCCGGCGTAAACCATACTCGGTCGTCCTGCTCGATGAGATTGAAAAGGCACATCCAGATGTCTTCAACGTCCTCCTGCAGGTCTTCGATGACGGCCGATTGACCGACGGAAAAGGTAAGACCGTCGATTTCAAAAACTCCGTCATCATTATGACAAGCAATATCGCCAGCCAGCAGATTCAGCAGCTAACAGAAGAATCAGGCGCCGACTGGGAAATCGAGGCACACGTCAAAGACGCCCTCAAACAGCTCTTCAAGCCGGAGTTCCTGAACCGCATCGATGAAATAATCGTCTTCCACATGCTCGACAAAGAGCACCTGCGAACGATTGTCGATATCCAGCTCGATTACCTCGCCGAGCGCCTCAAAGACCGCCACATAATCCTCGAATTCACCGACAATGCCCGCCGGCAGATTATGGATGAAGGTTACGACCCCGCCTTCGGCGCAAGGCCCTTGAAACGAACAATCCAGCAGCGACTTGAAAACCCCCTGGCCGCCGAGCTTCTGGCCGGTAAATTCGCCGACGGCGACAAAATAAAAATCGACGCCGACGCACATAAATTCACGTTTGAAAAAATCTAATTAAAGAGCTGAATTTCTCTGCGAATTTTCTTAACTATAGGCAGTAAATTATTTATCCTAATTGGATAACATTTATTGCTATCTACCAGTTAAGGAAATCCGATAATGAACCGCAGGATAATATTGAAAAAACTACACCTCTCACTAATCTGCATCGCCCTCATTTGCGGTTGCACTACCCAAAGCCAAATGACCAAACCGCACACCCTGCTCTTTAGCCCAATCACACCGGAATATCTCCAGGACACCGCCGCTGATTGGAAGGCCTCCGGCTTCGATGGTTTTCTCCTGGCGGGCATAATGAGAAATTTCTCCGACGATATCTGGGCCGCCGACGGCGACGCCACCACCCGCGGCGAAAACGACAAAACCTTCCAGCGGATAAAAGCCTGCAACGATAAATGCCGCAAACAGGGCATCACAGAGAATTTTATCAAAGTCGCATTTTACAGCCACGTCCCCGTATGGACCGACGATGCCGCCTGGCAAAAGGTTAACGAGAATTTCCGCCAGGCCGCCCGGTTCGCCAAACTGACCGGCTGCCGCGGCATAGCTCTCGACATCGAATACGTCGGCGAACAATACGACCTGGATTGGGAAGGCTACGAGTACAAAGGCTACACCGAAGACGACCTGCGCGCCGCCGCCGTCAAAAGAGGCTATGACCTTACCCGGGCCATGCTCCAAAGCTATCCCGATATGGTCTTCTTAAAACTGCCCGAAGGCATTTATTTCTATGGCCCCCTGGCCACAGACCTCCTCGTCGGCATGGTCCGCGGCATGGCACAAGCCGACGCACCCGGCGGACTCCACCTGCTCACCGAACGCTCCTATAAAATGGTAAGCACCATCGGCCTGATTCACTACGCACAAAGCCTCGAATCCGACATCCTAAAAAATCTGGACCAGCCAGCGGCCCGCTACTGGCGAAAAAATTGTTCCATCTCCCTTGGCGGCTGGCCGCTCGGTTACTACCGCGATATCCGGGATGAATCCGGAAAGCGCCTCGGCTATAGCGGCCGCGTCGAAATATTCAGCGACAAACTCGTCGGCTCCTACGCCGACAAAACCAGCAACTACCCGCCTGAGGATTTCCGCAACCAGTACGCCGGTATGCCCTTGACTTCCAAACGCTACTGCTGGATATACGGCCACGGTGCAACATGGTGGCACTTCACGGATGCCGATGTAGCAAAATACGGCAGTGTTAGTAATTCAGCTTTGCCCGTGGACGAGCACCTGAACGATTATAAATCCGTCCTGCAGGAGAAATGGACTCCCTCCGGCCCTCTACAGGAAATAAGCCAAAAAGTAAGGAAATATAAATCCGCCGACTTCCTTAAAATGCTAAACTTCGTAAAGACCTTCAAAATCATCGGCCCGTTCGGCGGCAAAGACTCCGATACCTTCAACCGGGTTTTCCCGCCGGAACAAAAGTTCGACTTTAACGCAGCCTATCCCGGCAGCATTAACCAGGTAAGCTGGCAAGCAGCCTCTGTTGATAATAAAGGCTATCTGGACTTTATCAAATTCTTCTCACCGTCCGACTGGGTCTGCGCCTACGCCTATTGTAAAATCACCAGCCCGAATGCGCTCTCCACCCAGCTTCGCCTCGGCACCAACGACACCATCACCTTATGGCTTAACGGCCAAAAGCTCCTTTCCAAAAATATCGAACGCTCCGCCGCACCAGATAGTGACATCCTGCCCGTCAATCTAAACAAAGGTGAAAATAAAATTTTGATCAAAGTCTGCAACACCGAATTCAACTGGGGCCTGTACCTGCGAATCACCGACAACTCCGGCCAACCTCTAAAAAAACTAAAATTTAAGCCCTGATCTCTGTAGTCACATAGGATAGGCTTTAGCCCATGCAATTTCTGATACGAACGTTCCAACATTTTATCTCGTTTGTTAGTACATCTAAACCATATAACATTCAAAGCCTACCTTCATCTTAAGGGAATTATAGAAAAACAAGGACCATCACTTGTTTCTTATAATAAATTTCCCGTTCATCTCACGGAACAGAAATTAACGCAAAACAACAGAAAGAACAAGCGAATACGGGCTTCAGCCTCCATAGAAGGCTGAAGCCCTTTTTCCGGTTAACCGCTTTTCGCCGAACGCCAAAAACGCTCAGCGGCTCTCCTCAATTATCGGTAATCAGTTGTAAAAAATAAATCTACAAAAGTCAATAGCAAATCCTGTAGTGCAGCACAAATACGAATGCTCAATAGTCAATCGACAATATCCAAAATCCGGCGTCGTCTGACGGAGTTAATAGTAAATTTTAACTGTCCGAACATCGCAGTTGAGTTAACAGTAGTAGTTATTAGAAGGATATAATCAAAGCAGACAATGTGGATGACGAAAGTATGAGTGAAATAGATAACAATACGCTTGGCCAAAAACCACACACAGGCATACTGGCCGCAGCATCAGTTGTTCTAAGTATTCTGGCGATTCTTCGCTGTAATACTGTCAATCCGCAGAATCGAGGCCGTACAAAGCCTCCCGGGCTGCCTCATAGCAGAGACACCAAAGTATAGACTCGTTCACAGCTTATGCACCATTCTGCCGACAGCCTCGCTTGCGGCCGGCATTGTGGCCCTTTTTCGAATGCTCCGAAGCCACAGCAGACTATGGGGCAAAATTTTGGCAGCAGGCGGCATAGCCGTTTCGGCTACCGTACTTGTCCTCTATTGGTTCAATTTGACACACCTGGCATCTGGACACATACATTAATCCTTTCACTCATCAACCATCGCTCGTTCATCCCCGAGGCCATTCACCGGGCCAAATCTTAATCCTCAATTCACCATTTTTACCCCGTTAGATAGCAGAGCTTTATCC
>JABMRO010000523.1 GCA_013202635.1 Planctomycetota bacterium | reverse complement strand
GGCGAAGTCTCCACCATTAATTTACGTGTGATGCCGCTATGCAGATTTATCGAGAGTCCCTGCTGTAATTGTCCGCCTGTGTATATTTTTTTTGAGTTGTATGCCAGGTCGTGAACGGCATAGCGATTTTGGGCTTTGGCTGTAAACCATTCAGGGAACTGATTGATTCTGGGCCAGTCAAGGGGCATCTTCATAATCGTCTGATGACGCGGGGGGTCGAAGATAATTTTTCCTTTGTAGCCTCTTCGGGAGCTGATGCTTATTTTGAGAGCATCGCCATCCAGAACGGCCCCGAAAATGACATCATTACTCCAAGGCTCGATAATCAGGCCCTTTGTTTTCCAGAGGCAGTACATAATTGTAGTTCTGGCGAAGTTGCCGTCTCCGTGCCATCCTTCGATTATGCCGCTGCTTTTTTGCATGTTCCACATAATCTTTATTTCACTGTCCATCCATTCAGCGACGGATGGGACAGGTTCACGATTGTAAAGGTTAATGGCACTTTCGATAGAATCCGCATAGTCGTCGGAGCCGCCCCATTTATACCGACGGTAGTTGTAATAATCATTGAGGTTTATAAGTGCTTCACGAACGGCCAGGCGGTAGGCATCGGTGTTGTCTATCAGATACACTGTGTAAAATCCGTTGAGGTTGTAACCCCAGGTATCGGAAAGACCTTGGTCGTGCTTACCTGTTTTCGTATTGGCGGAATTATAGAACATGCCATGTTGATTTCTGCCGACCTGAAGGACGTTATCGAGCATGTCATGGATGGGTTTTCGGTAGGCATTTTTTTTGGCCGGCATTGCAAAACTGACCGTCGCATACAACTCGCAAAGACCCGAGAGAATTTCGCAGCCGTGGTCACGCAACATGATTACGCTTTCATCCCTTGTCGGGTGGTGATTGCCCAACAAATAATAATTCCCAAGCCGAATTGCCCAATAGAGGTATTTTTTGTCACCGGTCATCCAGTATATGCGGGACAAGACCTGGAGCATTTCGCCGTTAGTTTCCTGGCTGCGCGAGACGATGTTCCCGTAATTTGTTTGCTCGGGCGCATGCCTCCACATGTCGTCAAGTATGTTGATCATACGTTCGGACCAGGGACTCGGGCCGAGCCATTCGGTCAGCGGCAGCAGGCCGTCTTTAACGTACTCAGAAGAACCGAAAATGATACGAGCTATATCGGGCTTTTTAAAAAAGAAATCCCGCTTTGAAAAAGAGTACGTATCGGGTAAACGGTCGATACGGGATGTAAGTATGATTTCAGCGCGAAGCATATCCATCATCCGGCCTTTGAAGAGAGCCGGGTTCGTGATGGCCGCGGTAAGGACCATAAAAGGGTAATTGTCAGCGGCGCTGTCCTGCGCGTTCCATATGTCCCGGTCCCGGTCTAAATTTCTGGGTATGAGGCGGCTCCTGGGGTCGGCCTGCTGGAGCCAGCCCCTGACGAAATTCTGGCAGCGAATAAAACCTTCGTTGGCGAGTTTGCCGTTTTCCGCAGCCAGCCCAAAAGCTTTGTCATCCGTTTCGTTGAGCTTTCCGACGCCACGTTTTGCTATTTGTTTGAGCCTGCTTAAGTGGTCCTGATAAACGCCGCGAGGGTCAGTGTTGTATTTTTTACAAAGCGAGGCAGCCATACCGACAAGTTCGCCCATCATACCGCAGGTGCGCATCACACGGACCGTTCCCAGGGCTACATGGGTAACGCTGATACATCGACCGGCCATCATTAGATTTTGTATGTTTCGTGAATACAGACAACGGTATGGAATTGGGTACGGCTTGATTTTAGGCTGTGTGCAGATGGTACGGAATTCTTCGCCCGGGAAATACTTGGAGTTTTTCGGGTCCGGATAGTGCAGGTCTATCGACCAGGTGCTGGTTACAAAAGAGTCGGGGAATCTTTTTCGCTTCTGGATGTCCTGCTGCTGCAATATTATGTCACCGAGCAGCCGGCGGGATTCGCGCTTGCCGCCGATGTAGGCCACCCAGTCGAGTTTAAGTCTTTGATATTTGTCTTTATTGCGACTGTGATTTTTCTGAAAGGCCCAGTTTCCGTAAATTGCTCGAAAGGAATAATCACGAATATACTCGAACTCGGTAATCTGATCGCGGTTTAGTCCGGCTTCCCAGTTCCAGTCGCCCCTGGTTGCTTGCTGACAACTTTGCTCGGTGAACTGCAAGGCCCAGGGGCAATCCGGAAATCTTGTAGGCTGATTGGTTTGTGCGGAATACCACATTACAGATGCGCCCATAGTCATCTTGTCGGGCTTTTCGGGCGCCATGGATTCGCCGGTCTGTTCTTTGCTTTCGCGTCCCATACGATAGTCGGCGCCGGCCAGATAGCCGATAGTGCCGTCACCGGTGCAATCGACAAACAATGGTGCGCGGAAGCTTAATTCGCTGCCGTTGATAATGTGTTTGGCGACGACCGCGACGATACGGTCGCCCTGCTTTTGAACCTTGAACGCATGCATATTGACAAACAGGTGGATATTTTCCTCGGCCTGTACGACTTTCATCTTCCTGTTGTCATCGTAGAACTGGGCCGGTCTTGCATTTCCCTGATGTCCGGAGTCGAGTTCTCTGACAACGTTGCCTATGGCCGGGTAAGGCGGGCGGTTGATTTCGCCTCCGAGATGGACGCGGACTTCGGAGCTGTTGTTGCCGCCCAGTACCGGGCGGTTTTGTATAAGGGCTACCTGCAAGCCGAGCCTTGCCGCCGAGACGGCCGTGCATGTTCCGGACATTCCGCCGCCGACCACAACCAAGTCGAAATTACCTGTGTCTTTCGGCTGAGAACTCAGGCCGAGCGCCTGCCTGCGAAACGCGGCCATTTGCTCACCGGCATTCGGCGGAGTAAAATTAGTATCAGTAGTAAAAATAATCGCATCGCATCGACCCTCAAAGCCGGTCAAATCGTGCAGTGC
>JABMRO010000522.1 GCA_013202635.1 Planctomycetota bacterium | reverse complement strand
GAATGAGAACATCCTCAGCGGCCATAACCTGCGGCTCTTCCTCGAACGGGTCCATCATGTCTGAATATGCTACCATGAGACCGGACTTTTCGCTATTGACCAGTTCGGCAGCTTTCTTAGCATATTGGCGTGCCATCCGGACATCATATGCATTAGGCTTAAGCCCTCGGCCAATATAACCAAAAATGGTATGCCGCAATTGATTCCATGAAAGCCCCAGTCTCAGTTCTGGATTGTTCCACTCGGTAACGAGTATCGCGCAGATAAACTCTGAAGCCCCCGCTAATCTCATATGGCCATGGACATCCGCTTCCGCCTTGCCGGCTATTTTGGCGGCAATAATGGGGTTTTTCGCCACAAGCTCATCCAATAATGGATCGTCCCGTTTTATGCTAAAACCTTCTGAAACGGCTATGTTTAGCGCGCCTTTTTTCGAAAGTATCTCCTTGGCCCTAAGGATGATACTCTGGATTGAAACCTTTTTTTCCGGAATAATGGATATAATCGTGTCTTTCACGGCATCAGCCTTTTTCGCACCAACGCTATCCCGCAGCTTTTCATTGTCGGCGGCTCTCCTGTCGGACACAGCTAGTGTTAGCCATCCGGCTTTTCTACCCATGATCTCACCAACAAATACTTTCTTCTCGCCCTGTCCGGTGACAGCAGCTTGCCAGAAACGTTCCTGTATATGTTGTGACGCCGTTTTGAATCCCAGCATTTGAACCATGGCATCAGCGTCAACGCTTTTAGGTATGGCAATACAGCTGCCTTTCTTCCCTTTTCTAAGCCGAGCCAGTATCATCGCTACTTTACAATGGTCGTCACCGCCTGTGACAATTATGCCGCCGTAACCTTCTATATTTTTCATAGTCCGGACAAATTTATCTATGCCTGTCTTGGCCCTACTCCCCATAGCTTTATATAATGCATTCAGCCAACCTTTTTCTTTTGCGCTCAACTTGCGCCAGTTATTTATAGTTTCGATTTTCATCAAGAGATTGTAGGCTTTCTTTCCTGATGCATTTTGTTTATTTTTGATGATATCGGCAACTATTTTGAACGGATCCTCTCTTGAGGATTTTAGGTCCGTTGAGGGCCTGGTAATAAGTCTCGCTGCCATAGGGCCGTCTATCGGGATGTGATATTTTTCAAAAGTCTCTGCCAGGAGCCCTGCGAAACCTTCCCGGACCCCAATAACACACCAGGCCATTTTTCCAAGTTCTTGAGCGGCTGTGCCGACAACAGCATTTAATCCTGCGCAATCTCCGCCGCTTTGTACGATAAGTACGGTCCTTTTCTTGATCGCTTCTCTTATGTTATTGATGGGGGCTTGCGCGTTAACTTCTGTTTCGGTAAGATTTGGACTTCCTATATGTAAAGCTTCGTGCTTAGTTAAACTTATAAACAGATCATCTGCGTTATCTGAAAGTGAAATGATCCTAAAATAAAGATCGTCAATATAAATTGAATTCCGGCCGCTGTATGTACTTGGGTGAGCGATTATCTGAGCAGAAGTTTTCCTGATCATTTCTTCGCGTTCAGGCTCGGACAATCCTTTTTCCGCCAATGCTTTTCTGTATAGCTCACGAAATTCATTTATCCAGTTTTCAATTGAATATATATTAAGGTTTTGTTCCTCCGCTGTGAGCCGGGACAATTTACTCTTATTTTTAATTAATACCCCAATACGAACGGACTGTACCTGTTCTATTTGTGATCGAGTTGCCTGATTAAGGAGGTCATGAAGGTCGATACCGTATTCATCTATGCCGAGTTCCTCCTCTCCGAATCCCGCCAGGTGTCCGGTCTTGTCATTTATTCTTCTGGTTTTTTCGGTACGAATTCTTGAAAACTTTTTTCTAACCATTGCAATAACCATTTCAACCTCGTTGGTAAATCTTAAAGCATTATTTTCCTGATCTAGGATTTCTGTCGGCTTAGTGCGTGTGGTTGTGGTTTGTGTACTTGAAAGCTCTGAGATTAAATTAAGCTTTTTTCCTCCTTTGTTTGCATACACCCTTAAATATTTCCACATATCGCTTACTCGTCCCGTGGTTTCACTATATCTGTGTGCGAAAGTGGCAACAACAAACCCATTAAATCGTTGCCAAATATCTTCTTCGACAAACTGGCAAACTTCTTCAAAATCACGCGGAGGATCATCATAAGTCCAGTAATCGTTAGCTATTGCCCATTGCACATAAAAGTTTTTGACTTCCTTTGCTATGTACTCGTCGCCCAAGCCGTCTTCGATCATCTTACTAAAAATTCCTGAGAAATGTTTATATACACTTGTTACATTCAGGTTGATATCTGAATTTATGTCAATCTCATCTTGAAGCTTCATAAGTATTTCAACAGCTACAGGCATAACCTCGCTTCGCGTGGTTTTCGATTTTTTCTTATTGGGCCAATCTACGTATACGGCGTTTGAGTATCCTTTGCGCTGTAACCAGTGCATTACTTCGTGCGCGTACCTTGTGATAAAAAAGCTTTGATTTATGTCAAAAAGCGATAACGGCATCTCTATTCTACCGGTTTTTAAAACTAATTCTCCTTCCAAAGAGCCATCAGTATCATAGTCTGTTTCTTCATCTATCCTCTTGGTAAGCTCTATGTAGTCATTCAAATTGAGGTTTTGATTAAGATTTAATCTTGCCAAAGTGTTGGTTATCACTTGTCTGCCGACAGCCCTTACTTTTTCTATCCTATCTGTATTTTCTGAAGCTGCGAAACTTAAGCGTATCTGGTTTATTAATTCCCTTTCTATGTCATCAAGAGAGAGCTCGTGACCTCTTTCTTCTGCTCGCTTTAATAATTTCTCAACAAGTCCTTCGGCGTAAATCGAGCACCAGGTATTACTAAAATCCTCAGCCTTGCCTTCAGCCTGCTCTTTTTCATAGTCACAAAGCAGCTCGGAAATCAAGTGTGGACTTAATGTGCTATTTATGGATTTGTGCGTTTGCGAAAAACTTAGATTGTTGCACAAAAATAGAGGGATGAACAGAAACGCTGTTATTTTAATGGCTATATTTCTACGATTACATATCTCTAACATTGCTGCAAGCTCCCCGGTCTACTTTGTCTATTTAACGTCTTCACGAAACCTATTATCATATTCTTGCCTCTGCTTTTCATGATAAGCGTAATATATCATACTTTTCGACGCAGTGCGTCACAGGAATGTAATTTAATTGTCAAAGAAGTGT
>JABMRO010000521.1 GCA_013202635.1 Planctomycetota bacterium | reverse complement strand
TGCCCTTGCTCGCCCAGGCCATTGACCGGGCAATACTCCGCGGCAGAAGGTTGCTTTCTATCCTTGCAATACCTAATCCCTGCAAAGCAAGACCATATACAATACCAAAACCGCTGACATTCTCGTGGAATTTAGCCGGCGAGACACCCGGCCCCATCCCAAGTCTCTTAAATGAATCCGGCCTTTCCACCGGTATCTGAAGCGTCTGCTGTAGATATTTGAGCAGTCCTCGCATCTTTGTTCCACCGCCCAAAGCGATAATCTTCGTTATTTTAGTGTCGGGATTTGAGTTATTGTAAAAACCCAACGACCGCTGAACTTCAGAGCCTAAATCCGTGAAAACCGGCCGCATCGCCTGGAATATCTGCCGGGCATATTTGCTCACCGGAGCCGTACGTTTGAGCTTTTCAGCTTTTTCAAAATTAAGTCTGAACGCATCTGATATAGCTCTCGTAAAGGAATTTCCGCCAATAAGAATGCATCTTTGCCAAACCGCCGACTTTGTGCAGACAACCAAATCGGTATTGTCCGCACCTATGTTAAGAACAACAGTCGCTTGTTTGTCGGAAGTAATCAAATCAGGACGGTCATGCAACAAATAGTTGTACAAAGCCATCGGCGCCATCTGTACGTAGCCAACCTGAACATCTTCTCTGCTGAAATGTTCTAATGCCGTATTGACCACTTCATTTTTAATCGCAAAAATACCCACCTTGATTTCAGGGCTGTCAGGCTCCGTCATCAACTGCCAGTCCCACTGCACGTCGTTAATGCCAAAGGGAATCTGCTGGACAGCCTCAAACTTAACCATCTCGGGAATGCGCTTTTCCTCGACAGGCGGCAGGTTCACAAACCGTGCAAAACTATTCTGACTCGGCACAGAAATAATTATCTCGTCCATGCTCAAATCGTACTTATTGACAAACTTGCGCAAGCTCAGAGCAACAAGCTCCTCTCTCTCAGCATCCGTCACACCGTCACCGCTGAGAATCTTGCCGTGCCTGATATTATCGAAGCCTATTACTTCAACAACACCGCGCTCAGTGCTCAAGTACAATGCTTTGAGAGAATTGTTGCCTATATCTATCGCCCAAACCGTACCGGTTTCTGCCGCCATAACAAACCTCCTGCTTGGTTTTCAATTGGCCTTGTAAATACGTCTAAACAAATATATATTATATCATAATTTAAGATGCCAAAAGTACTAATTCGTTACAGTAATTTTTAAATTATGAAAACTTTTTCCATAAATACTCTCGGCTGCAAAGTCAATCAATACGAAACCCAGCAGATTCACGAGCTGCTGGAACAACTCGGACTTCATAAGTGCGAACCACCCAAAAAACCCGACCTGTTTGTCATCAATACCTGCTGTGTAACTCACACTGCCTCAGCCAAGAGCCGACAATGCATTCGAAAAGCCCAAAAGCTAAATCCTGATGCTGTTGTCGTTGTCTGCGGCTGCCTGCCAACCGTACAAATCAGCGAATTAAACAACATCAGTAAAAATGTTCATCTTATCGGAGATCGAGAAAACCTTGCTGAGACGCTAAACCAAATAGCCCACGGCAACGCTACCGCTTTATGCTTTCAAAGCCCTCAATCCAGTTCGAACACTAATACTATAATTAAAGCAGAAAACGACTCAAAAATCAAGTTTAAAAAAGAATTGAACAATCATTTGACACTTCCGCCATTAACTTCCTTCAAGGGCCAAACCAGAGCTTTTCTAAAAGTCCAGGATGGCTGCGATGGATACTGCAGCTATTGTATTGTACCCAAAACTCGCCCTTTTGTTCACAATAAACCGGTCAAAGCAGTTATTCAGGAGGCAAAATCGCTTGTAAAAGCCGGACACAGGGAAATCGTTGTAACAGGCGTATTCCTCGGTGCTTACGGCCAGGAGAGCGTTAGAAGAAAAAATTGGCCAAACCGGCAAAATGATAATTTGGCTATTTTACTCGATAAAATGGCGAAAATACCCCATCTTGCAAGGATAAGATTAAGCTCACTGGAGCCTGCGGACGTAACGCCGCAATTACTCGATACTTTCTGCAAGCACCCTAACATTATGCCACATCTGCACTTGTCGTTGCAGTCCGGTTCGGATGCAGTCCTTAAAAAGATGTGCAGACAATATAATTCCGATACATTCAGAGAAAAAGTTGAATCAGCTAAGCTAATGCTCGACAGGCCTGCCATAACGACCGATATTATCGTTGGTTTCCCGGGCGAAACCGAAGCTGATTTTGAGCAAACTATTGAATTGGCTAAAGACGTAGGCTTTGCAAAAATGCATGTTTTCAGTTTTTCGCCACGTAAAGGTACTGCCGCAGCAAATATGCAAGACAGAGTAAATATAAAAGCTATAAAAGAACGTTCAAAAATACTACATGGCTTAAATACGGAGTTAAGTCAAAAATTCCAGCAACAGTTTATTGGCGAAACCGCTGAAATCCTGCTTGAAAACGATAATGGGCAGCTTTACGGCCGAAGCGAAAGATATTTTATGGTGTATCTGGAAAAAACAAAGAAAAAGCTGAAAAAAAATGAGTTGATAAGAGCAAAACTGATTAAATATGGCGAACATGGGATGTGTGGGAATATATTGTAGAAAAAAACAGGAATTTTTATATATCCCTTTTAAACAAATATTTACAGCCACTTGTTGACACTTCTAAAAATGAGCGTTTTTTTCGTACGCTTTCACAAATATTAATAAAAACAAGCGTTCTTTTAACCTTAATTAATAAAGGCATGGCCTGAGGAACTTGGCTTTTTGAGATTTTATAGTTTTACAAACAGGTTGATTTATGTGTCTCAATAGCGGACTCTTGTGCCTCGTGAAAATCGTGAGCAAAAACATAAGCGAAAAAGTAAATAAAGTACCGGTCCTTGGTACAATCTTAGAAAAATATTTGCTGTTTCATACAAAGTTTATGCTTGACAAAAAGGCTGATAATCTGGTATATGTAAATATGGTAAAACGAGTGGATTTTGGCCTTCCGAGGGACAAAATCCTGGGCTTCTTTCATACAAATTGTCCTGACGGGAAGGTTGGATGAGAAAGGTGCAAAGTTTTAGTGCTTTGCGCTCGGAGTTGGGTTTTATCCATTCTAAATTAACAGTTCATAACTCCGGCTTTTGAAGGAAGGAGGCAGTATCAAATCGTCGCAAATTTTTCTTGGGTAAATAAAGATTAGGCTTAACGACAGTGAAATTCATTGTCGGCAGCTTTGGTGTGTGGCCAAAGCAGGGTGGATTATTAATTTAACTTT
>JABMRO010000520.1 GCA_013202635.1 Planctomycetota bacterium | reverse complement strand
TCTCTATAGACATAAAGTCCCGAATTTGTTCGGAATCCCGTCCATCCACAAGCATCTGAACACCCCTGATGAAAAAAGAATTATCTAAGTTGGGAATCTCCTTCTCCAGGGCCAGAGAACCGTCACGTCTGTTGATGGCTGCGAAGTTAATCATTTTTTGAATCAGCTCCGACTGTGACGGTATCTTCGAAATGATTGTTTTCTTGATTATTGAAAAAATTCCCAGAAACTGCGGCAGTGAAAAATGTATTAGCGTAGCGCAAAGCATACCTCCTATGGTGATGGCCATCGAGGGTATATGGATAAATGTCTGCCAACCACCGCCGGCAGCAATAGCACCCATTATGACCACAAAGCCAAGAAGTACTCCTATTATCGTTGCAATGTCCACCGGCTACTTTCCTTCAACTATTTGTTTTAATCTCTGAGTCAAAAACGCCGCCAGCCTAGGCTCAGGAGTGGTTAGCTCAGCCAGCAGCTTGGCTTTGGTCCTTTCGGTCATATAGTACAGAATTTTCGCTGCTTCTTCAAAGCCGCTGCTCTGGCTATCAACCTTGCCGGGCTGTGTTTGGCTCGTGCACATACTCATCAATATCTTGCTTGCACTGGACGCCTCCATCTTGTCATAAGCAGCTGCTATCAATACAAGGTTATCCTTCTCGGTCTGGGCAATCTCAAGCCTGCTTTTGAGCAGTTTATCGCGTTCGCTCTTGATATCGGCAACGATTGTAGCAAGCTCGATTCGCAGATTATCGAGGTTTTGAATGTCCTCTTTTAACGCATCCTGAGCCCTCTGCAGTCTCTGTTCTCTCAACCCAAGGTTCTGCAGCTTATCGTGATACTCCTGCACTTTTTCCCGAACCTCAAAAACAAGATTCTTGAGCTGTTTTTCTGTCATAGTTTTTTTCTCTCTGTCGGAAACCGTGCCAACAGCGCCTGTCATATCGACTACCGGCCGGGGCAATTCCGGAACAGTATCCATACTCGCAATCGTCGGCTGACCCAGCTCATCGAGGCGTCCTGCCGGAGCTGGTTGAGTAAGCCAGCCCAAGACAAACGCTCCGGAAAAACTCAGCAGCCCTGCTGTAGCCGTAATAATTATCAGTTTCTTACTCACTGGTTTTTCTCCTAACTATGTGCTTTCCGAACAAATAAAACCGTAGCATCCTCATCCAATTGTTGTTGCTCAAGTTTCTCCTGTTCCTTTATAAATTGCACTTTCGCTTCGGTTCGCATTTTTTCCAGGCCTTCTTTGAGCCTTCTGAGTTTTAAAACTTCAGCAATTTTGTCTCTTTGTTGTGATTCCAGCTCTTTCACTTTATCTTCAAGCTTCTTAATTTGCTCATCACTTATCGACGAATATCTCAGAAAAAATTCCTGCCTGCCCAATCGCTTTTTAGGATTTTCCCCGGTCAATCCATTAATTATATCCTCTAACACCTTCCGCCACGCCAACAGCTCACTCTGCGTTTCTGCTAACTTTTCCGTCAGCTTAAGCAATTCCGCTCTGGCTTTTTGTTCTTCCTTTGTCCTTATATCAAGGACACGCTGTAATCGCCATACAAACCGTTTCATTTAATTTTCAATTCCTTAACTCTCAATATCCAACAAGCACTCAGAACACAATTTACCGGCTCTGGGTGCCCAACAGCTCATTCCAAAACCGGGTAATGGCTGTTAACCGCTCGACAGTTTCGATAAAATCCGTCCTCTCCCGAATAGACTGGATAAGGAAGCTGTTTATCCTGTCAATCAAGGCAATCGCCCCATCGATACGTCGATTGCTACCGGACGAAAAGGCTCCAATGTTTATTAAGTCCTCAGCATCAATATAAATAGCGTATATTTCCCTGAGCTTCTGTGCGGCAAGCAGGTGCTCTTTACTGACCACCACAGGCATCAATCGACTGACACTCTGTAAAATATCCACAGCGGGATAATGCCCCCTCTCAGCCAATTTTCTCGACAGAACTATATGCCCATCCATCAGACTTCTGGCACTATCAGCCACGGGGTCAGTTAAATCATCGTTCTCAACCAAAACAGTTAAAATACCTGTGATACTGCCGGTTTCGGCACAGCCCAAACGTTCGATAAGTCTCGGCATTAATGAAAAAACACTCGGACAGTAACCCTTTGTTGTCGGCGGCTCACCCGCTGCAAGGCCTATTTCTCTCTGGGCCTGTGCAAAGCGAGTAAGTGAATCCATCATAAACAAAACATCTTTGCCCTTGTCTCTGAAATATTCGGCAATTGTAACAGCAACAAACGCCGCTTTTATACGCTGGATGGGGGGCGAATCCGAAGTAGCAACAACAACCACGCTGCGTAATAAACCCTCCGCACCGAGGTCTCCCTCGATAAATTCCCTAACCTCCCGGCCACGCTCACCTATCAGCGCTACGACATTGACACTCGCCTCACTTGAATTTGCAATATCGCCAAGCAGAACGCTCTTTCCCACTCCGCTGCCGGAGAAAATACCTACGCGCTGCCCCTTGCCACAGGTTAATATGGAGTCTATCGATCTTATGCCCAAAACCAAAGGACGGGTAATTTTCTCCCGGCTCAAAGGCGGCGGACTGCTTGCATCTAATGCTTTTTTATCTGTACCCGCTAACGGCCCCTTATTATCTATAGGCTCCCCCAGCCCGTTTACCACTCTACCCAAGATACCTTCGCTTAATGTGATATGGCGGACAGTAGTTCGTGCGGTTACCGTATCGCCCGGCGATATACCATCTATATGTTCCAGCGGCAACAGGATAAGATGGTCATCCTGGAAACCCACCACTTCAGCTAACACACGCCGACCATCACGAATCTGGATACCACAAAGCTCCCCTAAACCTATTGCCGGACCGGTAGATTCAACCGTCAGACCGGAGACCCGAACCACAAAACCCTGACAATCCAACAAATTTACATCGCGCAGCGCAGAATGAAACTTCTCAAAATCAATGAAACTATTACCAATTTTACTCGTAGCCATAACTCATTCGGCCTTTTTAAGTGCTTTACCAATTCTTTCAAGATGTTCGTTAATCAACGATTCAATTATCCCCTTTGGGCTCTCAAGCAGACACTCTGCCCGCCCTATATTCGAATCAGAAACAAACTTAACGCCGGTTAAAGCCCCATCCGGCTCATCCTGCTGTGCCTTCTGGCATTGTGCAAGGTCTTCGGGATTCAAATGCACTACTATATCTTGTCGCGTTGGAGCATTGTTTAGTGCTTCTTTAACAATAGATTCTATTTCATAATCCCCATCTTCCACTTTTTGCATCAAAATTTTTCTGGCGATTTCCATCGAAAGTCTGGCAATTTCTTCTTTGTGTTCGACAAATACTTTGTCGTAAAACTGATTGAGTTTTGTAACCACACCATTAATTGCCTGGTAAGCCTGCGAAAATGCAGCTTTCTGAGCCTCTGGATCCGCCTGGGCGCGACCAGTAATACCACCGGCAGAACCATCCAGGATTTTTGCCGAGGTAATCGGCTTTTCAAGACGGACTGTAAGTGTCTGCATCATTCTGCTATCGCCCTACCATTCTAAGTGTGCCCTGCTCATTTGCCTCCCGCAGCGGATTGACAACTTCTTCTCTGGCATCAAGAACTTCCTGTTCCAGCGGCTCCTGCATCAATGAAATTTCTTCATCAAGCATAGCAATAGCACGTTCTGATATATTTGAGCGTATCTTTTGCGCCATTTCTTCATCGGCACCATGAAGCGCCGCCGCCAATCTGCCCGGTTCCACATGCCGCAGTGCTTCCTGTACAGACCTGTCCGCTATTGTCAGAATATCTTCCCACGTTATCATCAAAGCCCTTACACTTGAGCCGGTTTCCTCATCGTATTTGCTGATCTCATCAAGTAGTTGGTCTCGCATATCCCTGCTGAGACCACTTAACACAACAGCCAGTTTTCGTAGAGTCTGCTCCGGCCTTTCAGTAAGAGTCTCTCCTTTGAGACTTTTCAGCCGTTCGTCAACCGTAAATGCCATCCGTTGCTTCACTCCGCTACTCACCAGTTCAGGATTCGTCATCCTGCACACGGCTTTGAGCCGAGACTCTTCACCCAAAAGCGACAGAACCTCCTGACTTTTCTTTGGAGCCAGTTCTGACAGCATCACTGCTATCGTCTGGGGGTGTTCACCCTCCAGCGCAAGAACTAATTCGTCTGTTCTTGCCAAACGAATATCTACAAACAGGTCTTTGCCTCCAGAAACCTTTTTAACCTGGGTTTGGATTTGCTCAGCCATGTCTTTGTCAAGAACGGTTACAAGCATCTCGTTAAGAAAAGTTTTCATATTAAATTTACTACCTTGTTTTTGTTGAAGTGAGCTACAGAACTCATGGGCGACTTTTGCCTGTTCCTTGGCATCGCTCTGTTCGGATGCGTCGATTCGAGCCAGTTCCAGAGTAATATCCTGAATTTCTTCGGCATCAAGTCCCCTAAGCAGTTCAGTAGCAGTCGCAGCATCCAGACTCATTAACAACATCGCAGCCTTTTGTTTACCCGTCAACATCGCTTAATTAATCCCTCTATTTGAACCTTTTTTCCTGTCCATTCAACCACGACCGACAGTCGCAAAGCATCAGAATGCGCCTTTGTGCCCCTGAGACATAAAATAGGATTCATTTTAAGTCGGTCAAAGCTATTACTTTTCCTGTACTAATATCTATGTATTTTCTGCCAAAATGTCTTTTAAATAAGTCTCTTACTCGTCCGCCGGAGCAATGACATGGGCCGACGTATCGTACACCTAATTGCTCAAAAGCCGAGATGATTTCTTCTAATCTGTCCTGGGTGGCCCATTCAAGCGGCAGAGGCCGGTCTTCATCGTGAAAGCCGCCCATTACCAGAAAAATATCGTCTTGCATCAGTTCTTTTGCTGTATTGACAACATTTATGATGCCCGGGTGCGCACATCCGGTTACTATGACCAGGCCCTTATCTGTCCGGACAATCAAGGAATGCTCTTTAATAACTTTTCCAAGCTGGCCGGTCGAATAGACATTTTCACAAATTTGGCGAGACTCTTTGACACCAATTACTTTTGCTCCGTAGTCCCGCGTGTTATCCTTGAATTCCTTTGGAAGGGACGCTGGCAGATACACAGTAACGTTGGAGTTCTCTTGAAGAAAGCCGCCCAATTCGCAGATGTGGTCCTCGTGAATATGAGAGAGAACCACCACATCTACGCTGTCAGGTTCTATTGCTAATTTTCGCATATTATTGAGCAAAAAACGGCCGCCGACATCGAAGAGAATGGTTTTCTCGGTGCCGGTTATAAATACGGCAAAGCCCCAGTCGGCTTCCCGACCCTTTTTGTGCGGGTCAGTGTCGCAAGTAACTGTGATAGCAAGTTTCTTAACGCCTGGTGTAGAAACAGTTTTGGTTTCCACATTCATAAATTCGTATTTCCATTCAACATTTATTTCAGTTAAAAGTTCAGCTTTCTCTTATCTATGTCCGGCAACATCGGCTCGTAACTCCATCAGACATCACGTCATTCTTCAACAAACGCAAGCTCGCCTTTCTCATTCATTTCGCGTAAGCCCTCTGCAATTTCCTCTCTGGCTTGCTCAATA
>JABMRO010000519.1 GCA_013202635.1 Planctomycetota bacterium | reverse complement strand
CGGCGGTATGTACAGCGACTACTACATTCACCAAATCGACGAGTGTTCGATGATGAAAGGCGCCTGGCCGGTCGAGGCCCAGGCCAGCGGCGGACGCCACACCCGAGGCAATACTCTTGACCAGAACCTCGACACATATTCTGTCGAATACACCTATCCGGACGGCACGAAGCTCTTTTATTACGGCCGGGCCATGGATGGCTGTAAAGGTGCTTTCTCCAGCTATGCGCTCGGTACTACAGGCACAGCCGTCATCTCGACAAACAGCCATCACCCGGGCAAGGTCCGGACCTACAAAGGCCACAACATGTCCAGGGAGAACCTGATATGGCGAGTCCCGCAGCCCGAGCCGAGTCCGTATCAGCTCGAATGGGACGACCTTATTGACGCTATTCGTAACGACAAGCCTTACAATGAGGCCAAACGCGGCGCCTTAGGAAGTATGGTTACCTCTATGGGTCGTATGGCCGCTCATACCGGCCAGGTCGTTACCTTCGATGATATGCTCAACTGCAAGCACGAGTTCGCTCTCGATGTGGACAAGATGGCAATGGATTCTCCGGGGCCTGTACGGCTTAACGCCGACGGCAAATATCCACTCCCACAGCCGGGTATCCTCAAAGACCGGGAATATTGAGGTTTAGTTTGGGACAGAATTACCATGCATGATTTACAGCTGGTCTCAGTAAAGACGGGACCAGCGGTCGGTTCTTAGATAGTTAGTGGTGGCTGCGGCTCGGTTACTGGCCACGTTGACCGCCGAGCGGCGTTGATAAGGTGTAATCCATGCGATTTTAAGAAGATTGATTCAAATTATAAGAGACTCAGTCTAATAAAGACAGAAAAGGAGATACTATGGCACATGCGAATGAATCAGGCAAAGATGCCGGAACAACGCGGCGAGAGTTTTTGAAAGCTTCGACGGTTGCGGCTTCGGCTGCGGTTACGGGCACGCTGGGCATCAATAGCAGCATATATGCTGCCGGGAGCGGTACTATCCGCGTCGGCATGGTCGGTTGCGGCGGACGAAACAGCGGCGCAGCCGCCCAGGCGCTGACCGCGGACCCCGGTGCCAGATTGGTTGCGATGTGTGATATCTTCATGGATCGGGTCAAAGATAAACGCAGGATTTTGAAAGAACAGAAAGGTAATCAGGTTATCGTTGATGACGATCATTGTTTTGCCGGCTTTGACGGCTACAAGCACGTGATAGAGTCGTCTGATGTCGTTGTGATTGCCAACGCTGCCAAGTTCCACCCGCTTCATACCATGACCGCGATTAGGGCCGGAAAGCATGTCTTTGTGGAGAAACCTCACGGCATCGACCCGGCAGGGATTAAGCTCATGCAGCGGGCGGCCAAACGTGCAGAGCGCAACGGATTGTGCCTGGTTTCAGGTTTGCACAGCCGATATCACACAGGGTACGCCGAAACAGTAAAACGAATACAGGACGGCGCCATCGGCGATGTAATAACTATTGAAGAAAACTTTCTCCGCGCCCCATACGTTATCATAAACCGCAAACCGGGACTCTCGGAACTCCAGTGGCAATGCAGCACTCAATACCATTTCCGTTGGCTTTCGGGAGACGATGTGCCCCAGTCGCTGGTGCACAACCTTGACCGTTCAAGTTGGGTAATGCACAATCAGGTCCCCGTGAAATGCCACGGTTTGGGCGGTCGCTCTTCGATGACCGAGCCTATCTATGGCGACGTGTTCGATCACCATTCGGTGATTTACGAATGCGAAAACGGGGTGCGTATATACGCATTCTGCCGGACGACAAATGGATGTTATAACGATTCTTCCAGCGTCGTGCTTGGCAGCAAAGGCAAGGCCTCTATTACAGGGTGCCGAATCTGGGGTGAAACAGAATGGCGCTGGAAGGGAAGATGCAATCCTTACCAGATAGAGCACGATGTACTCTTCGGGGCGATTCGCTCGGGCAAGCCCGTCAATAACGGCGACTATATGACCCGCAGCACAATGGTAACCGTGATGGGGCAAATTTCCTGTTATACCGGCAAGGAGGTTACCTGGGAGCAGATAAACCAGTCTGATTTCTATTATCCCCCAAGGCCGGAAGAGTGCCACGATAATATGGAGCCGCCGGTTAAGGCCGGTGCCCATGGCAGCTATCCTGTGCCAAAACCTGGTTTTACAAAAATGATTTGAGGTGAAAAGTACTCACCGCAGACAATAAAATTTGAAACAAAAATGGCCCTTGCGAGGCGGGAAGAACCATGAAAGATGTTGTCCGCCGAAATGGCCGTTAATCCTTTTTAGTGAAAGGTTTTGAGGAGACAGAATATGAGTTTGAGTCGTATATTGATGTGTGTTATCGCCGTGGCGGCCTATCTCGTCGGCACGATGCCTAACAATACCGCTGCTTCGCAAGAAAAGCTCCCGAAGAAATATACAGAGACCATTACAACAAAAGACGGCGAGAAGCTCTCTTTTGAAATGGTTCTCATTCCCGGCGGCAGTTTTCTCATGGGCAGCCCGCCCGACGAGGCCGGTCGTCAGGACCATGAAGGACCTCAGCACAAGGTGCGGCTCGATTCTTTCTATCTTTGCAAGACAGAGACCACTATTGAACTTTTTATGGCCTATTATCGAGAAACGGTCAGCGCGAAGAGAGACTTCTTTGCGGTGGAGGAAGCTAAAAAGGACAAGGAACAGGAGAGCAAGGACGATGTTGACGTGATTACCGGCCCTACCCCTGTCTATGGAGATATGACGATGGGGTACGAGGAAACGCACCCTGCTATCGGGATGACCTGGCACAACGCGATGACCTTTTGCAGGTGGCTTTGGAAAAAAACTGGGAAAAAATATCATCTGCCAACAGAGGCCGAATGGGAATATGCCTGCCGTGCGGGTACTACCAATGTTTTTGGCTTTGGGGATGACCCAGAAAAACTTGCTGTTTTTGCGTGGTTTGAGGATACCGCCGACAGCGAAACCAATGCGGTGGGCAGGAAAAAACCCAATGTCTGGGGTTTGTACGATATGTCAGGCAATGTTCGAGAGTGGGTTTATGATTTCTACAGCCCCACCGCTTACAAGGAAGCCGCCCAAAAGAGCCCCGCGGTAAATCCCAAGGGACCAAGGACCGGTAAATTGCATGTAGCTCGCGGCGGTGACTACAGCAGCTCCGCGGAGGAATTACGCTGTGCGGCCAGAACCTTTGAGGAAAAGTGGTGGCGCTCCGGCGACCCGCAGATACCCAAAAGCATATGGTGGCTGCCCGAAATGGACTTTATAGGCTTCCGGGTGGCACTATCTATAAAGACGGACAATTAAAAAATCGCAAAAATAAGTTCACTTTCGTATCCGGTACCGGTCTCGGGCGTAATGAGACTTATAGAGTGTAAAAGTCTGGAACAGCGGGAGTTATGTTGGAGTTGGCCGGCAGACGCGAGCCTGGCTTTTAGATGTCTTAGCTAAATTGCCTTGTTGTTATCGACGCTCGGATGCTTGCTCCTCTTCAATTGTATGAGCCGGCTGTTTCTTAATCTGAAACTTCCGTCAAGCCACATTTTCATTGATTTTTACCATAAAATCGTTTATAATCTGCTCGGTTTTCTGTGCGAGGATAGCCAATGTCAATGGAAGGATTCCTGTTTTTCTTCTGAGTATTGTGTTTTTTTTACGGGTTATCGGGACTGACGATATTTTCGGTGGGCCATTATGAAAGGCATGTTTTATTTTTTGATAATATTCTGTATGGCTTCGGCGGCTTCTGCCGAGGTCTCGACAAGAGTATGCCTTGCCGACGGCAATACCCCACTTGAATTAGCCGATCCCAACGCCCCTTTTGTATATCGGGACATTATGGTTGGAACCAGGCTCACAATCATTGTTGACTCAAACCTCTCTGAGATGTGGAATGGTGGCTTGTTAATCACTGGGACAGACAGAGATTATGGTGTTCTATCTGCCAGAGATTATAATGACATCACATCAGACTGGGAAGGTTCGCGTTTCGAAGCTGCAGGTTATCGATCCAGTGTATTGGAGTTAGAAGAACTGGATATCCATGGATTTGATATGATGAGCCATTATACTTCAGTGGCTGGCGATTGGTTCATTATTGATTATACTGCCATAAGTGCAGGTTCCTGCAATGTGGGTTTTTATGATTACAGTTGGCCGGATGGCATGGATTCCCCTGTCTATGATATTACGTTTTCACATGTCCCTTCCCGCGACTTCAACAATGATGCCAGAGTCGATTTTGCCGACTTTTCAGTGCTTGCCTCACACTGGCAGGAAACCGGCTGCAGCGATCCGAACTGGTGCGAAGGAACTGACCTCGACGCCGATGGCAATATTGACTGCAACGATTTAGTACTATTTGCTCACTATTGGCTTGAAAAGACCGAATAGCAGCAGTTCTCTGGCTGCTTGCTACCGGTCTTCACGTCCTATAAATTGCATTCTGTGTTAATTAGCAGGAAACATCTATTTACAGATAGCGTCTTTTTAAGAGCTATATGTGCAATTTCGGCTCAAAATATTACCTCCTGAGTTATTTTTCAGAACCTTTCAAAAAAAACAATCAATATTTCCTGCTTCAGAACCGCCTTATATTATAAAAAGGCAAACCCGGGTTAGTCCGAAAAACACTTTAGTTGTTAAGTCACACTTTTTATTAGTCGAAACTTTAGTAAGTGAAGGAGGTAATCATGAACACGAAGCATTTCGTATCCGCGATTTTGTTGTCATTAGCTATCAGTTGTATTGCTTTTGCAGACAGGCAATTGGACAGAGCCGAGATTTTGCAAATCTTCGAGAAGCTGACAAGCCAGCCAAGAAATACCTGGATATCTGCAGGTACAATCGAGGCAGCACATGAAGAATACATGGCGCCGAAAATAACTAACGTAACTGAGATTGACAATCAAATTCTCGAAACAATTAAGGAGTACCAAAGTAATCCGAACAAACGGGAATTAACCGAAGAATTGCAAAAAATGAGGCTTGATGCCATTCCATTCAATGTCCGTTACAGGCTGTCCAACAAATACACAATGAATTCGAATGTGGACGTAAGGTTTGACGGGGACAGGTTCTACTGGGAAATCAACGTAAGCTCACGTACAGACTCTGTTAAGCCGGGCGCAAGCTTAGCAGGCAATTTCATGACCGATGAGTTTAATTTAGACTGGAACACCAGGCGCATATTCGCATGGGACGGCGGAAAGTACACAACTTACTTTTTGCCCGGTAATCACGCAGTAGTTGACACGACAGGTTCCACTCCACACGCTGTCAACGGCCCGTTAACCGCCGGTCTCATTCCCTGGGGATATGGCTATTGCGCGTATGAGAATCTTTCCGCCGCCGCGTCCTCTGCTGACGAAAAAAATATCAATGGCCAAATTCAGATACATCTGACAATTAACAACTCAGATGGCTCAGAAATGGTCTTTGTAATGGACCCGGGAAAGGATTATGCAGTTATTTCCTCTTCGATAAATGATCTCGACACAGTCATTTCCACACAATACGACAGCTACCAGATGGTCTCAGGTAACTGGGTTCCTGCTAATATTTCGAAAGAGCGATACGATGCCAGAACAAATAAACTGTTGGCTTATGACATCTGGAACTTTACCACGATTAGCGGAGAAACTCCCGCACCCTGGAGTTTTAATGTTGAGTACGAGGCTGATGCGTTGATAGAGTATAGTTCCTATCTTACCAGTAAACCTGCAATGTACAGCTACTCATACACTGTTGATACGGACAAGCTTTTACTTGAGAGGTTGTCTTATGCAGCATCCGAAGGGATACAGCCACAAAACTGCGCAACGGCAGCATTAAAATATACAGTTTCGCAGTCAGGCAAGGACATTGCCGACCGGCAGCTCGCTCAACTGGTAAGTGGGCCGGATAAGACCACAAGTCTTTATGCGATGAAGCAATTCGTACAGCGTCTGGGTCTCTACTGCCGTGCCGTTAAGCTCGACATCAAAACGCTTCAAAAGCTGGACGGCTGTGAGGTAATCCTTCACATTCCAGGGAAGAATCATTTCATCGTACTCGGGGATATTGACGACAGGTATGTAAGTAGTATAGATTTAACAAATAATAAGTTTTACTATCGCACGGACGTTGCCTTTTTTGGTATGGACTGGACTGAAGGGATAGCTCTTTTGATTTCTAATCAGCCCATCAAGATACAAGGCAGCTTTACTGAAATTGTCGATAACCGGCTTCATAACATCATCGGAGGTGCAGGCTATTCATGCACTCAACTCCGTCAGGAATACGATGTCGTCTATTGCGACTATGTTGGCGGAGAGTGCGCGAGTTACTATGAGCTATACTACGAACGCTGGGGATGCGAAGCCGCTGAAAGCGGTAGTTGCAGCAGTTATCTTATGGTCAGATGTGCGTTATGTCCTTGTATAAACGACCCTTATAATCCCTGGAGATGTATTGTCACTGGTGAATTTAGGATTTACTATATGCGCGCTTGTAAGTAGATAACTTGCTGAGGTAACAAATAAAGCAGGTGGGATAAATCCCCACCTGCTTTTTTGTTGGTTGCCTTTGTTGATTTTTCGCAGGAGCAGCCGTATAATAAAATGTTATGAAACGTGAGGGCTTCACGCTTATCGAATTGCTTGTAGTTATTGGGATAATTGCTCTTATAATAGCGATATCTTTGCCTTCATTACGAAATTCAAAACGGTGTACCGAAGCTCTTGTATGTGGCGCGAATATTAATCAACTGGTCTTGAGTTTGACTATGTATGAAGGCGACAGCGGAACTTTCCCACATGCTCTTGATGACACTCTTCTGAAATCGCCCCCCGGCGGTTTTCCCGGATATCTTCAATATGACAGAATCGGGTGGTGGTGGTTTAACCAGATCGATTATTCAAGTAAAGATTCCGGCAAGGATTCAGTTATCTGGTGT
>JABMRO010000518.1 GCA_013202635.1 Planctomycetota bacterium | reverse complement strand
ACCCAATTAAAGCCAAAACAAACCCAATTAAAGCCAAAACAAAGCCAAAACAAACCCAATGTCGAATACTAAATAATTGCCTTAGCCAGCTTGTTATGATTTTTATTAAGCCATTTCGATTTACGCAGAATCATTTTCAAAAAGCCTTCACCGCTCAGATGTCCGAAGAAGCCAGTCGCCACTATCGGCAGCACCGCCTCGGCTATCATCGTTTCAATCATCAAATCAATCAGCGATTTCAGCATATCTTTATTCAGCTTTATTACTTCGCGGTATCCGCTGAGGAACTGAACGAGTTTATCCTGGTCGAAAAAATCAGGCCAGTCGGCCGGGTTCGGCCTGCCGCCGATAATGGAAAATTGAAGCATCCCGTTGGCAAGGTCGGTAAGCGGCGGTGCAATCCTGACAGAATCGAAGTCGAGCACCGCGGCAAGTTTCTGTTTGGAAAAGAGCATATTACCCGGATGCCAGTCGCCGTGGACAACCTGATGGGTCCACGAGTCGAAGCCTGATTCGTTTACACTAACGCTCGATTCGTTATAGAGCGTCATAAGCGCCTCGGCGGTGGCCCGAAGCTTCTTATTCCGATTGGACCTGTCGGAACCGAGCGTTTTCAGATGCCTGCGAACGGTGGAAGAATCATGGAAACACCCTTTTAATCCACCCAGGGCGGACTCGTATGCAAAGTTGGATAAATGCCGGTGAAATTCAGCTAATTTTCGGCCCGCATCAATAGTAGCTTCTTTTGAGCCATCGTACCGAGTGCCCGTTACGAACTTAAAAAGCTCGTAAATGTGATGATCCAGTTGCAGAACAGTACTATTTTCATTACGAGCTGCCAGCAGGCAGGTAACCGGAAAGGATTCTGCTGCGAGATGGCTTTGCACCGCGTGTGCGAATGCCACCCGGCAGAGATCATCTTTACCTTTTGGCCGGCGTTTTAAGAGGTATTTGCCCTGCTCGGAGACAATCGCCATTTTAGGCGCACTCCTGTTGCCACCGGACAAGGGCTTTATCTGAACGATTATGCCGACGTCGTAATGGCTGAGGACACGAACAAGTTCCTCGGATGAAAAATGTGCACCGCCTCGGGGCATAAGTTAATTAATTATTGTCCCCGTTAACGGCTTGCGGGGATGACAATATTATTGACTCCGCCGTAAGCGGATCTACGATATTGGTTATTGTTCACATTCCCCGATCGGAGTCGAGGACAAGTTTAACGCCGATGACAATATTAATGACTTCGCCGCAGATGGTTCTACGATATTGATTACGTAAACAACAGCAGAAGAATAACCACGAAGAGCACAACCGCGATTGTGCTTAAAATCAATATTGCCAGCCGGTACTGGGCGACGGCCTCTTCTTTGTAACCTTCTTCTTCTTTTTCAACTACATCTCCGTTTTCCAGCTGCCGGAGCATCGAAACATCAAATCTTCTGTGCGCCTGAAGGGGTGGCTGGCCCTCACGAAGCGCCTTTAAATCCGTCAGCAGTTCTTCAATGTCGTTATAGCGGTCTTCTTTCTTCTTGGCCATCATAATTTCAATGACTTCAGAGACCCCGGCCGACAGTAAAGTATTTATATGGTCGGGTGGAGTCAGTTTTTCCCTGAGGTGCTTTCGCATAACATCGGCGGAATCATCCGCCATAAACGGCACACGGCCAGTCAACATGTGATAGAGCGTAGCTCCGAGGCCGTAGATGTCGGCCCTGCCGTCGATGTCTATCTTGCCTCGAATTTGTTCCGGTGCGATGTAGTAAGGGGTTCCGTAAGCCTTGCCAGCCTCGCTTTGCGCCGCTTCGATGTCTGTCGTTGCACGAGCCAAACCCATATCGGCAAGCTTGACTGTGCCGTTGTTGCTTATCATTATATTCTTGGGCTTGACGTCACGGTGGATAAGACTACAGGCGTGAGCATGAGCAAGTGCATTGGCAACCTGAATGATTATGTCCAGCGCATCGGCCTCTTCAAAAATTTTTCCCGCCGACAAATCATCGGCTATAGTCTTTCCCTCAACATACTCCATAACAAAATAGTGGTATCCCCCCGCCTCGCCGACGTCGATTGCCTGGACGATATTGGGGTGATTGAGCTTGCCGGCAGCCTGGCCCTCTTTGTAAAACCGTTCGACGTACTCGGGATTTTCAGTGAATCGCTTGGGGAGAATTTTTATTGCGACCATCCGATTAAGACTTAATTGCCTGGCCTTGTAAACAACGGCCATCGCACCGGCGCCGAGCTTGCCGACTATCTTATAGCCGGGGATCTGATGTGCGGCAGCTTTGCTTTCCTTTATGCCTGTCTTTAACCTCTCGGCCTGGGTCTCGGTGATATAGACCAGCTCGACCATGAGGTCTTTTAGTATTGCAGGATTGACCTTGCTGCGAGATTCCAGTTCCTCAAGCGAGTTACGCAACTCCTCATCGGTGCAGAAGCCCTGCTCTATCGCCATCTTGCCAAATATAGTATCGTAATTTGTTTCACTTTTCATTAACGTAGCCTGAGTAAGCCGAGAAGCGCACTACGAGGTGCCAGTCCATTGGCTTTACCATGTACTTCCGATAACATACCTATTTGCGATAATTATCGACTTATAAGATGCATTGTCAAAGAAAATTTGCCGTTTCTTTTTAGAAATACAGCGATTAGAGAAAAATCGACCTTTTCGGCCTTTGAGTTTAGCAGTTTTAGTTAATGTTTGGCCGGTTTGGAACATACAGCATAGCGTATAGGGGGCAGGGTATTGGGTATAAATCCGAAATTCGACCTGCTGCGACCAGTCGCGACGGGGCCGAGCCACGGCGGGCAGAGGACAAGCGAGATGAAGAGTATCTCGATACTGGATGCTCGATTCTCGATACGAGGGAGGAGAGTTTGTAAGAGAATTAGAGATTAGAGAATTGGCCTCCATTAGATAAACGTAATTACCCCTGTTAGATAAATCTTTGTTATCTCACAGGGTAAAACCCGACCAGATAAAGCAGTACTATCCCACAGGGTAAACTAACGGGGTAAATCTCACGGGGTAAATATTTTGTTGCTTTTGGTATTTATTTTTTAGCAAAACGCGGAATAAAACCTCCGACTTTGTGCATGTGAACGCATGCACAAAGTATTATATTGATATAATATTTTTACTTAGAGCGTCTAACAAAAGAGTGAAAATAATGAATAAAAGTACGAAAAACGCTGTTTCTGTTCATTTTGATATAGGCTCCTGGCATTTTAATAATATGTTTCCTTTTTTTATAAGAGAGAAAGAGAGATACAGAAGAAAGATTATGGAAGGCGTGGGGCAAAGGTCGAGGGAGGAGGGAAGAGAGACGATGGACGAGGGAGGAGGGGAAGAAATACGAAATTCGAAGCTCGAAATCCGAAACAAATTCGAATTTTCAAAATTGGGTTTGTTTGGGTTTGTTTTTTCATAGCCCCTATCCGCATTTTTCTTCTTAATTCCTTGTAAATACTCACTT
>JABMRO010000517.1 GCA_013202635.1 Planctomycetota bacterium | reverse complement strand
GGTTTAGAACGAGCCGGCCTGAACGAACAACAGCAGGAGCGAATATTCAACGCATATAAAAAACTCTACCGCCAGTCGGGTTCATTGCTGGAGAATGCAAAGGCTCTGGCTCAGGAGAACGGACTCGATGAAAATGTTTAGGCTATAATTGACAGCATAACCAAAAGCAGCAAGCATCAGTACGGCAGATATCTCGAGACGTTTAGATGACATTAAGTGTGAATGTCATTAACCACAGACAGTAGAGTTTAGCATGGAAGCAAAACAGCAAACCAAAGGTATATAATGCAAAAAACGAAAGTTAGAACTGCGGTTGTGGGCGCAGGTAAAATGGGGGCCATACACGCCAAGGTCTATGACCAGTTGGAGCAGAGTGATTTTATTGCCGTGGTCGATATCGACGTCAACAAAGCCCGGAACCTGGCGGAGCAATATAATTGTTCGGCCTTTACTGATTATGCCGATATTCTTGATAAGGTTGATGCGGTAACGATAGCTACTCCAACGGTAACACATCTGAAGCTTGCAAAAGAGTTTATCAAAAACAATATCGCGGTACTGATTGAAAAACCCCTGGCGGCCAACGTAACCGAAGGCGAAAAAATTGCGGGGCTTGCGAAGAAACATAACATTGTTGTAGCGGTGGGTCATTCCGAGCGTTGCAATCCTGTTGTTCAGGCCATCAAAAGGCTTGATATTAAGCCAAAATTTATCGAGTCCAACCGCATCAGCCCGTATCCATTCCGCTCGACGGATGTCGGCGTTGTACTGGATGTGATGATTCATGATATAGATATTATTCTGTCCCTGGCGGCGAGTAAAATCAGGAAAATAGACGCAGTAGGTCTCGGTGTCATCGGAGAAAAGGAAGATATCTGTAATGCAAGAATTGTATTCGAAAATGGCTGCATTGCGAATGTTACCGCTTCGAGACTGGCCCTGAAAACGGAAAGAAAGGTGCGGGTGTTCAGCCGGCAGGTGTATGTGAGTGTGGATTATTTTAAGAAGAGCGGTATTGTAATAAAAGCCGACCCG
Source organism: Planctomycetota bacterium (assembly GCA_013202635.1). Taxonomy (GTDB): domain Bacteria; phylum Planctomycetota; class Phycisphaerae; order Sedimentisphaerales; family Anaerobacaceae; genus NIOZ-UU13. The sequence goes on along the minus strand of JABMRO010000517.1, from coordinate 1,305 downwards.
AACACCAATGTTGTTAAGTGGATAAACGCCCAACAAGAGGCCGGAGATTTCGACCTGACGACAGTAAATTGGCCGGATTTATTGCACATCGAAGAGCTTGACATAGATGATAAAGAACCTGTCCGTCTGGAGCAGGAGAACTTTCTGCGGGCCGTTATGGACAGTGATTTTATGCCCGAGGTCAGTGCCGAAGAAGGCCTGGCCGCGCTGCAATGTGCTGAAAAGATTCTGGCATCGGTCAAAAAAAACAAATGGGACGAGAAAATAGACTATAACTCTTAATTAACGTCCTGCTAAAATAAATGAATCGACACATTTATAAAAATTACGGTTTTTTCAGAGGTGAAAATTATGATTAGGAAGTCCTGGTATTGCGGAATGTTGACGGTTGTTGTTTTGGTATGCGGCTGCAGCGAGGGAACGAAAACAGCGAAGTTGGAAAGGAATACGATGAAGTCAAAAACGAATATCGTGAAGCTCCAAACAAGTATGGGCAATATCGTTCTTGAGCTTAATGCGCAGGCCGCACCTGTTACGGTTAAGAACTTCCTCGAATATGTAGCCGATGGCTTTTATGACGGTACCATATTTCACAGAGTCATGCCGGGCTTTATGATACAAGGCGGTGGTTTCACGGAACAGATGCAAAAAAAAGAAACGCGTGCGCCAATCATAAACGAAGGCAATAACGGCCTGGGAAATGAGCGAGGCACCATAGCAATGGCTCGGCAAAATGACCCTGACAGTGCAACCTGCCAGTTTTTCATTAACCATAGGGACAATGGACCTCTGAACTACGTTGAGAACATCAAGCCGGGATATGCAGTATTTGGTAAGGTAATCGAGGGAATGGACACCGTCGATGCAATTGCCTCAACAAAAACCACGACACGGAAAGGTTATCAGAATGTTCCGGAGAAACCTATATTAATAAAATCCGCAACAGTCGTCACAAAATAATTTCTATTCAGCACCGCGGATTAGATATTTTCAAATTCTAAGCTTTAGTTTGCTGACGAGCTGGTGAGCAAGGCGGGTGGGTTCCGGCAGGCGATATTTAACTGCACAGGCTAAGGTGATTTCTATCGCATCTTTCAGCAGACATTTGTTGCCCACTGAAACGAAAACCGGCTTGACGTTTGTGCGCGTTCTGAGCACAGCACCGATTATTTCCGCCGCACGGTGTCCTGCGGAGTATTGCGTATTCAGTGTGCCCTTTTTATCCTTTAATAAAGTATGCGCACCTTTTTGCAGCCCAGGCTCTTCATAGGCACCGATTAATCTGCTTTTTGCACAGCCGATAGT
>JABMRO010000516.1 GCA_013202635.1 Planctomycetota bacterium | reverse complement strand
GGCGTAAACCTTGCCAATGTCAATACACTCACTCTTGGTCTTGGTAACAGGAATAATCCCGTTGCCGGCGGAGCAGGTATGATGTACTTCGATGATATTTGTCTCTATCCACCGGAGCCGTAAGAAGGTAATTAGGTGGCAATTTAAATTGCCTGTTTGAGATAGCGATTTGCAAAAAGGGCCTGTGTTTTGAATTAATCAATACAGGCCCTTTAATTTTTACTATCGATGTTTGGCAATAGATTATTTCTGAGATTGCCGGTTTATAATTAATAAGCCTCCCTGCTATTTCTCGTCAAGCCATGTTGGGCCTTTGGTTATATCTACCTTTAGCGGGACATCAAGTTTGATAGCGCTAATCATTTGTTCCTCTATCCATTTTGAATGTTCGTCGGCATCGGCTGCGGGCAGCTCGAAAACAAGCTCATCGTGGATTTGAAGAATCATGTGCACAGGTAATTGTTCGGCTTCGATTTTTTCCTGAATGGTTACCATTGCTACTTTTATTAAATCCGCTGCCGAGCCTTGAATCACGGTGTTGACCGCGAGTCGCTCGGCTTGCGAACGCTTGCCGGCGTTTTTGCTGGACAGGTTTTGGATTTTTCGCTGGCGGTGCAAAATGGTCTCAGCGTAGCCGTTTTGTTTCGCGAGGCCGATGCAATCGTCCATAAATTTTCGGATTGAACTGTAGCGGGCAAAATAGTCTTCTATAAATTTTTTGGCATCGCTCCGGCTTATTCCGATAGTCCGCGAAAGCCCGAATGCTCCCTGGCCGTAAATAATACCGAAATTTACTGCTTTGCAGCGTGAACGCATTTTGCTGGTTACATCTTCAATTGCACAATCATAAATCTGCGAGGCGACGAAACGATGAATGTCCCTGTCGTCGGCAAAGGCGGCCATCATTGCCCGGTCCTTTGAAAAATGGGCCAGAAGGCGAAGCTCAATCTGGGAATAATCGCAGCTTAAGATGCAATCGGCTTCTTTGGCGGTAACGAAGGCGGCTCGGATTTTTCGGCCAAGCTCTGTGCGTATGGGGATGTTTTGAAGGTTAGGGCTGCTGGAGCTAAGCCTGCCTGTTGCAGTTATGGTCTGGTTGAATGAAGCGTGCAGGCGATTTGTTCTGGGATTTATCAGCAATCCGAGCTTATCTACGTATGTATTTTTTAGTTTGCTTAAAGTGCGATATTGAAGGATTAAATCGGCAATGGGATGCTGGCTGCTGAGCTGTTCGAGTACGGCCGCATCTGTGCTTCGGCCGGCCTTGCCTGTGCGGAGAGAAGTAAGATTGAGCCTGTCGAAGAGAATTTCTGCGAGCTGTTTTGGAGAGTCGATATTAAAGACCGAGCCGGATTGTTCGTAAATCTTCTCTGTGAGTTTTTCAAGCGCCTCGGTGATTTGGCCCGACATATTTCTCAGCAGTCCTGTGTCCAGCGAAACTCCGTTGTGTTCCATCATGGCAAGGACCGGAACCAAAGGCATTTCGACTTCTTCGAATAATTTCTTAAGCTGCGGCTCCTTTTCGAGGCGGCCTTTCAGATAGATATAAAGCTGGAAGGTTACGTCAGCATCTTCTGCGGCATATTCACAGGCGGCGGCGGTATCGACCATATCGAAAGTTAGCTGGTTTTTGCCTTTGCCTATAAGGGCCGAGATTGGGACACAGTCATAATTGAGGAAATCGGCGGCCATGTTGTTCATCGAATGGCTGCGGGCAGGGTCGAGACAATAAGAGGCGACCATAGTATCAAAGTGGATTCCTTTGACCGGCAACCTCGAGTTTTCGAGGACGTGCAGGTCGTATTTGATGTTCTGGCCGATTTTATTGACTTTTTTGTCCGACAGTATCGGCGCGAGTTTTTGGCGAAGAGTTTTTATATTAAGATGTTTTGAGCCGAGCGGTGCCTTTATTGGAAGATAAAAAGCCTTGTTTGCCTGCCAGGAAAAACTGATGCCGACCAGGTCGGCCCGCATAGCGTTAATAGAAGTTGTTTCGGTATCGAGGGCGAATAATTTTTGCTCTTTCAGCTCGGAAACAAATTCGTCGAATTTTTCTTCTGTGTCGATTAACTGATATTCGTGTTCTACAGTTTTTTTTGAAGCGGGATGTTCGGCATTTAGCAATGACCGCTCCTTAACAGCCGCGGCTCCGTCCGAATGCTCGATATCGGCCAGACCTAATTGTGAGAGCAGGCGAGTGAAGCCAAGCTCGGTGAAAAGCCGGGTCAGCTCGGGTTCGTTGAATTTCTTCAGAGTCAAATCATCGTAACCAACTGGAATCGGAATGTTGCAATCGATAGTTGCCAGCTTTTTGCTAAGGTAAGCCAGATCTTTGCTATTTCGTAGGCTTTCAGATCGCTTTCCTTTTAACTCTTCTGCATGTTCGTAGAGATTATCAAGAGATCCGTATTTTTGTATCCACTTAATCGCGTTAAACTCTCCTACTCCTGGTACACCGGGTATGTTGTCAGCGGTGTCGCCCTGGAGAGCGAGGCAGTCGATGAATTGTTTCGGCGATATTCCCATATCGTTTTGCATTGTCTTGGGATTTGTTACATTGCCGGTTTTGATGTCATACATGCATGTATGCTCATTAAGAAGCTGAAGCATATCCTTATCTTTGGAACATATATATGAGTCGATATTTTCAACACTGGCTTTTTTCGCCAGAGTGCCGATTATATCATCGGCTTCGAAGCCGTCTATGCGTAGAATCGGGATATTCATCGCATTTAGAATCTGCTCAATACGGTCTATCTGAGCGGGCATGTCGTCCGGCATCGGCTTGCGGTGGGCTTTGTATTCGGCGTAGATATCGCTTCTGAAGGTTTTTTCTTTGCTGTCCATAGCCACGACGAGCATGTCCGGCTTTTGCCGCGTGATGAGGCCTATCAGGGCTGTCGTGAAGATGTAGGTGGCTTGAGTCGGCTCTCCAGACGGACTGGTCAGGGGGCGCATCCGGGCGTAATATGCGGCGTAAATGTGCGCGTGGCCGTCAATTATGTAAAGCGTTTTTGCCATTTGAGCCACTTTACGGATTGGCAGGCTTGATGTCAAGGGCGGCTTAGGGGATAGTTTTGAGTTTTGAGGGTTTAGTTTTGAGTTGTGGACATCCTTTTGGCTTTGTTTGGGTTTGATAGGCATTGAAATTGGCTTTAATTGGGT
>JABMRO010000515.1 GCA_013202635.1 Planctomycetota bacterium | reverse complement strand
GGCTATCCTGGTGGGGACCAGAACCCACGGCAAAGGCAGCGTGCAGGGGATAACGGGCTATGCCGGCGAAGGTGCGCAGTTGAAATATACGATGGCGCATTACCATTTGCCTTCCGACCAGCGGGTTGAAAGCCGGGAAGCAATGAAAAAACGAGGCAGAGAGGATTGGGGTGTTGGGCCGAATGTCGAGGTTGAATTGAAAAGCAATGAACTTAAAAAAATGATTGAGATGCAGAGGGATAATGACGTGCTGGTTCAAGCCAACCACAATAATGTCAACGATAAGCAGAACAAACATACAGTCGAGGAAACCCTCGCGGCTGACCCGCAATTAGCGGTTGGTCTTTTGATAATCAGGAGTAAATTGATTGAAGCTGAGGCGCCAGCATTGGCTCGGCGCGATTGATTCGCAGTTTTGGATATGTGTTAATTTCTCGTGCTGCGCAGAGTAGCAGACGAGCGCAAAGGATATGCCCCGTTAGAAATTATAGAATAGGGCGTGTAAAAGGAATTATAAGGATATGATACAAGAAGAGGTTTCTAACGAGGCAAACAGGTTCGAGAGGCAAAGGCAGGAGAAATTGTCCCGGATTAAAGAATTTGGCATTGACCCTTACGGCGGCAGGTATGAGGGATCCGAGCCGGCTGAAGATATCAAGCTGAGATTTAAGGACGGTGATGATAGCCAGCAGGCCGGATGTGCCGGCAGGATTGTGCTGTTAAGGGACATTGGGAAGCTGATTTTTATAACTTTGCGCGACCGTAGCGGTACTATCCAGGTCGGCTTGAGCAAAAAGCTTCTGGGTGAGCAGTGGGGGCTTGCGAAATTGCTGGAGCTTGGTGACATAATCGGTGCGGCCGGCCGGTTGGGAAGGACCAAAACCGGTGAAATTACGATATGGGTCGACGATGTTGTTTTTCTAAGCAAGTGCCTGCTGCAGCCGCCGGAGAAATTTCACGGTCTGTCGGATATTGACCAGCGTTACAGGCAGAGATATGTGGATTTGTGGGCTAATCCTGAAGTGATGGAGCGGTTCAAGAACCGCAGCGCAATCGTCTATACAATTCGCGAGCTTCTCAAATCCAAAGGATTTTTGGAAGTCGAAACTCCGATGATGCAGACTATAGCCGGAGGAGCCGCGGCCAAGCCTTTCATAACGCATCATAATAGTCTGGACATGGATTTGTTTTTGCGGATTTCGCCGGAGCTGTTTCTAAAGAGACTGCTCGTTGGAGGAATGGAGAAAGTTTTCGAGATAAATCGAAATTTCCGCAACGAAGGATTGAGCCGGCAGCACAATCCGGAATTTACAATGCTCGAAGTGTATCAGGCCTACGGCGATTACAATGTGATGATGGATTTGACCGAGGAGATTTTTGGTCTTTGTGTGGAGAAATACTGCCAGAGCGAACAGGTGCAGTTCGGCGATTTGACGATAGATTTTACCCGGCCTTGGCGTCGGGCCACATACTCGGAGCTGCTGAAAGAATACAGCGGTTGCGATATTGACGATATAGAGGCTGTCCGGACAAAAGCAAGAGAACTCGGACTGGAAGCGGACGTGGATGATGCAGTGGTTGTCAATGAAGTATTTGAGACCACTGTCGAGGACAATTTGGTCGCCCCGACATTTGTGATAGATTATCCGGCTGTGCTGTGTCCTTTAGCTAAACGGAGAAAGGACAATCCGCAATTTGCGGAGCGATTTGAATTGTTTATCGCCCGGATGGAACTGGCTAATGCTTATACGGAGCTGAATGACCCTGCCGAGCAATATGAGAATTTCCGTACTCAGCTTCGCGGTCAGGAAGAATCACTGACGAAGATGGACCTGGATTATATCACGGCGTTGAAATACGGCATGCCTCCGGCCGGGGGATTGGGTATTGGGATTGATAGATTGGTTATGGTGCTAACCGGTGTTGCGAGCATTCGTGACGTGGTGCTGTTTCCTCTCCTGAGACCTGCAAAAGGTTAGACTTGAACCCCGGGCAAAATTCGGGGCTGAACATTAGCGGTTAAATACTTACGGCAAATGCGATGTTGAAAATATTTTTATGGCTGCGCTATCTTCGCAAGAAAAAGATAGTATTTCTGAGCATCGCTGCGGTTGCGCTTTCTGTGTCGTTACTGATAATCGTTTCCAGCCTGTTCACCGGTTTTATCAATGTATTCGAGCGAGCGGCTGTTGAGGCAATAGGCGATGTGGTTCTTGATCCTTCGGCCAAGTTTGCAAAATACGAGCAGTTTATAGAACGATTGGAGCAAACAGAGGCGGTCGAGGCGGCAACGGCGATACTAAAGGCAGAGGGTCTGTTACGGTTGGATACAGGCAATGTTCGTGCAGTGGCAGTTTGGGGGATTGAGCCTGTTCGACGAGTAAAAGTGATGGGTTTTGACCGTTTTTTACTCAGACAAAGAGCTTCCGGTGGTAAACCATCTTTCAATATAAAAGGCTCTGAAAACAATGTCGGAGGCTTTGTGGGAATAGGAGTTTTGGCGGAGCCCGACGAAAAGACGGATAAATATGATGTTGAAGCGGTTGAAAAGATGTTCGGTGAGGAAGTTGTTCTTACTACCGGGAACGTATCACCGGAAGACCCGGACAGTGGAAAAAGAGCAGAATTTAAAAGAAGGGTGATT
>JABMRO010000514.1 GCA_013202635.1 Planctomycetota bacterium | reverse complement strand
GTAAATATGTCTCTAATGGCGGATGTGTGCTGCTTGTTACTCACGATGTCAGGGCGGCCGCACACGCAACTAAAACACTCCAAATGAGCCAGGGAAGAATAATTGAATAGAGCCGGTACCTTGGCAGAAAAGTTGAACAAATACCTCTCTTGGTCTCTGCAATGGAATATTACCTATTTTCACATGGCTGATCAGGTTCGGCGTGTCCGGCCCCATTGCATTTACACGAACGATGTTTCTCACGTCGCATAAAGCGGGCAACGAAGTCGCTGCTCGGCTTATTTACCAGTTCATCCAGACGACCGACCTGTTGCAGGATACCAGCTTTCAAAATAGCCGCCCGGTCTGCCACGGTAAATGCTTCTTCCAGATTATGGCTTACATGGACGGTAGTCAGGCCGAGCCTGCGTTGAATACTCAGCAACTGAGCGCAGACTTCCTGTCTTGTAACCTCATCCAGGGCGCACACCGGCTCATCCAGAAGTAATATTTTCGGTTGCAAAACCAGTACCCGAGCCAAAGAGACTCGTTGTTTTTCACCACCACTGAGACCGTGAATTCTGCGTGACAGTAGCCGCCGGATATCCAGCAGTTCTGCTGTTTCGGCTATTTTGGATTGCATCTCTTTGTGTTGACAGCCGCGGATGCGTAAACCGAAAGCTATATTTTGTTCTACGGAAAGATGCGGAAAAAGGGCGTAATCCTGAGGTACATACCCGATACCCCGAGCGCGAGGTTCGATATTGGTTACATCACTTCCATCGATGTATATACGTCCCGAATTAATCTTTTTAAGACCGCAAAGGCACTCCAGAAAGATTGTCTTGCCCGAGCCGGGCGGGCCTAACAGGATAAAGTATTCTCCCTTCGCGATGTTGATACTCAATCGCTGCAACTCAAACGTGCCGATATGAAAAGAGATTTCTTCTGTGCGAATCATAATTTTGCCAGCGTAGAACCTCCGACAAGTCGAATGCAGGTTACTGCAATCAGGGCTACGAATATAAGAAGTAATGCTATTGCCAGCGCTACTTCAAGATTGCCGATGGATTGTTCGAGAAAAATGGTTGTACTTAAAACTTCGGTTCGACCTCGGAAAGAACCTACGAAAATCATCAACGGTCCGAAAAGCCCGAACGCGCGGGCCCAGGTTAAAATACCACCGGCGATAATGCCGTTTTTGGCTAATGGCAGACAAACACGGCGGAAACTCCCAAACTGTGTGCAGCCTAAGGTAAGAGCCACGTTTTCATAACGCCGGTCAATGTCGTCAAAGGCGGTCTTGGCCGAGCGGATGGCAAAACTTGCTGAAACCACAAACTGACACAGCACGATACCTTTTGGCTGAAAAACAAACTCAATACCCAAATCATCCTGTATCCAACGGCCGAGGCCTGTCTTACAAAAAAACACCAACAGAGTCAGACCGGCCACAAGCGGGGGAAAGACTATGGGCAAATCCACAATGGCATCAACCAGTATCTGACCGGGAAACCGAAAGCGGCTAAGCGAGTATCCCATAGGAACCGCGAAAAGCAGCGCTATCAAAGTCGTAACACAACTCGTCCAGACACTCATCCAAAGGGCGTGGCGGATGAATTTGGAGGTCAGGACTGTTGCGACGGCTTTTTTATCCACATAAAAGATGTCCGTAATAATCAGCGTCAGTACGAAGATAATAAAGACAGACACGAAGAAAAATGCCGTTGCGGAAAATATGCGGTCGCGCCAACCTCTTACTGGAGTGTCCAAAACTGTTTTCATTGCCAACCCAAAGACGCAAAAACACCCCATTTGTTAAATTCATGATACAGCATATATCCCATGCAGATTATTACAATAAAATGTCATTTCTTCCTATAAATAAAGCGCGTATTCTATTGAAAAGACCCGGCCATGTAAAGGAGTTTCCGGAAAATGTCCTGCTCCCCGCTTGAATTGAAACCTTTTATACGCTGTTTTCCTGTTTCGTTATTTTACGTAGCCATACTCGGCAAAAATCTCAGGACCTTTAGTTCGAGCGAAGTTAATGAACTGCCTGAGCGCTTCAGGTTCTTTGGAATAGCTCAGGCCAATGATATGCACCCGGATTTCTTCATCGTATTCATAAGGTGTCTTAACGACATCCAAACTGTCGCGGAATGTATGGGCCACGCCGTTCCACATAATGACCGCATCGACGGCCTGAGTTTTCAGGAAATTCCCCAGATTGCTGTGTCCTTTGGTTAACCGATTTCCAACATTTTTCATTACCGCCTCTTTTATGCCTTTCTTTTCAAAAAGCGCAAAGACCATTTCTCCGCATGTGGAATACTGTGGGTCGGTCAAAGCAACTTTCAGCCCGGGTTGTATCAGGTCTTGAATACCGGTCAGCCCTTTTGGATTACCTTTTTGCACTGCCAGTACGGGGGCCACAAAACCTACATGGACATAATCGAATAATGAGTTGGCGTCACGGACATAATCAAGGTACGGATCGTGTGTAACAAGAATATCTCCCTTTTGACCGGCCTTTACTAAAGGCAAAAAATCTTCGCTTCCTGCAATCGTCATAGGAACTTGAATGCCTGTTTGAGCTGTGAACTCAGCACACAATTGTTCCATCGGCTTGGGAAATGAGCTGCCGCATAAAAGTTCAAGCTCCCTGGATTTGTCTCCTGTCTCTTTTTTGCTGCAGGCACTTACGGCCAACAAGCAAAATACCCCGATTAAGAACGAATATAAAATCCACTTGCGTGTATATGTGTGTCTGTTATCCATACTATGATCTTTCATAATTTACGTGATGTCTGTGCTGCTGCTAAGCCGGTTCCACCGAAGCACAAAACCTGTCCATCTTCAAGGGTTACTATTACACGACCATCACGGTCAACGGCCAGGCCCCAGTTAACCGGAGACGAAGATATGTTTTCAGACCACAGGACACTGCCGTCCTTGAGATTTAAGGCGACAATCTCTGATTTCTTTGCGACCACAACCGCATTACTGCACACCGCCAGGGCGACACTGTCTTTACAATCATAGCTCCATATTGGTTTATCTCTGATGCCGAATCTGTTCCAGTCAAGGTTAAAACGGTTACCGGGCTGTGCCATCTTTCTTTTTAATAAATCTCTGTTAATATGGTCGAAGCATAAAACTTTTTTGTTATTCTGGCTGCTTACCCAAACAACGTCTCGACCACCGTTCGATGTGAGAAAAACCTTGTTGAAGACTGTGGCGTCGAAGACATCATACTTCGGGTGTGCGTAGAACGGCTTACCGCAGGCCGCGACCTGGTTACCGAGCAGAGAAAGCTCCCGGCCGCGAGGGCTTTGAGATGTAAAAACATTATTTTGTGCAAGCTGCCGGAGAATGGCAGGGTCGTTAATACATTTTCCATCTGAAATG
>JABMRO010000513.1 GCA_013202635.1 Planctomycetota bacterium | reverse complement strand
TGGCACGGCCATCTTGGCCGTGTTTTTCACGGGCTGGAGGCCCGTGCCACCGAACTGCTTTTGATTCGCAACGAACGGATGAAGCCTGTCCATATAATCGAAAAGCTTAAAATTCGCGTTGCCGCGCAGCCTGCCTGCAGCGCTCAGCATGCCATAGGGCTTTAGCCAAAAATCATATGCAGCGAAGTCATATATAGGCGGATTTACGAGCAGAATTCTGTACGACATAATTTGTAAATGCTCTTATCCTTCTTCGACTACATTAAATCCCATCAGGACACCCAGCCTCTTTATGTTCTGCGTGTGGTCGCCGTAGAATACAGCGCGGTGCAGCATTGTCATTACACCATGCTTACCGCCCTTAATAATGTCGGCACCCCAGTTATGGAACATTTTGTCGGCATCATTGACTTTGGTCCAGTACTGGGTGCGGCAGCCAAGTTCGTCGTGTGTAACCTTAAAGATTTTTCCTGTGGATATCAGCATAGTATCGAGGTTGACGAACTTTGCGCAGGTGACAATTTGCCCGATTCGGTTCTCCACGTCCAGTGAGACTCCTCTTTCGCTGTCACTTTGTGTTCGGATTGTAAAGGGCAGACGCTTACCGTTGGGGCCATCCATTTTGGTTGCCGAGGTGCAATGGAAGTGTATGAGCGCATTGCTGGCGGTATCGATGACTGGGTCACTAATGAATCCGGGAATACCGAACGCGTAGTTGAATATCAGCATTGTCAACGTCGAGTCCATATCTCCTTCACAGGCCCCGACCAGTCCCAGGTCGTTGAGCTTGCTGTAGGTTAGGCAGCCTTTAGCCGGGGCACCCATGCAATTCGAACTTGTGACGGCCTGTGCCCGCTGCTTAATCATAAGCTCCTTTGTCGCTAAGTAGAAACGTGCCGAGTTGATGATTTCTTTTGTGGATGGCTCGACGATTTTCTCGGCCTTGCTGAGCCAGTATCGTTTGGCCTCGGCTTCTGCGGCCTTGATGTCAACGGCCTTGTGGGCCTGGAGGGTTTGCTCGACAGTAATTGGGATCATCTCAACGCCCAGGCGTTCCTTTACCTGCTCTGCGGAACAGGCTGCGTCTGTTCCCAGCGGCCCGCGAACGACAAGGATACGTGTTTGCCGCAGATGCGGCGCTACGCGCATCAATTTGACTACCTGCTCAATCTCGTCCCAGTTGCTGGTTGGCAGCAGTACGACCTTCTTGCCGGCTTTTTGCCACTGCGGAAAATACATCCACCCGTGCCCGCTAAATGGTTGAGAGAAAACGGCCGTGGGCAGTCCCGTATCGATGATTTTATCCATGGCCGCCTTTGGTGCGCCTCCACCATGGCCGGAGAGATGAAACAGCAAAACACCGTCGGCATTACGTAATTTGGCTACTACCTTGTCCACCTTAGCCGGTGGAACCAACTCGCCGCCTATGAACTTGACGTCGCCGAGTTTACGCTCCACATTGGCGAGGTATTTATCAAACCTGGCAATCTCCTCTTTCGGCCTGGATAGGTAAATTCCACCGGTTCTGCCGATATAGACCTTGTAAATTTTGACAGTGGGTAATTTGGGCGGCCACCGCCCGGTTTGACCAGCCATTGCAGAACGACTACTTAGTTGGCTTCCTAATAACACTGCTCCGGCTCCTGCTGCACTTGCTTCTAAAAATTCTCGTCGGTTTAAATCGTTCATAATTTGACTCCTCACAAAAAATTTTTCTGAATTGTCTTTATTCTGTTACGCCGATTTTTTTGTTTATCGATGTTTTATGTGGTTTTTATACGAGAGCTAGGTTACCACAAACTTCGTCAGGTGAACTTGTTCATATTAAAGTTCCTTTTGCGGCTAATCAAGCACTAATTTTTTTAAAGCTTTTTTTATGCTATCGGCCTGAAGCTATATTAAACCTCTGCTTTTTGTACCTGTGAAAATTGTTTGATATTTTTTTGTGAGCAGCACGGAAAGTACAGTGTTTGGGTACTTCTCAATTTCGGCTAATAAGGTATTGACTTTAGTGTCCTTTATATGTTAAAATATGCGAAACTAATAAGTTATGAATATTAAATTCCCGCTATTTTGGTTGGCGAAACGAAATAATGGGGGTTCGAACGATAAGTGAGGAAGGGGTTATAAAACGCTCGGATACTTCAAAATCTCATTACTTTTTCTGATATTAGCATTGCCTTTGTCGGATTCTGTGAGGGCCGACTGCCCGTCGGCAGATCTCAATGGCGACTGCGATGTCAATATTCTGGACTTACGTCTTCTCGCTGAGCAGTGGTTAAGCCATTTGGGCAGTTCAGCCGACCTCAACGGTGATGACAGGGTTAATGCGGCTGACTTTGCCCTGTTGGCCAATCAGTGGCACCGGACAGGCATACCGCTGGTCATCAATGAATTTATGGCCTCTAATAACAGCATTACCCAGGACCCCCAAGGTCAAAATGATGACTGGGTCGAAATCCATAATTACGGTACCAAAGCTATTGATGCCGGCGGATTGTACCTGACGGATGACCTGTCCAATGCCACCAAGTGGCGAATTCCCGATGGTAATCCGGCTGCAACTACCATCGGCGCCGGGGGCTATCTATTGATATGGGCCGACAATGATATCGCTGATGCCGGGCTCCATGCCAACTTCAAACTCGATGCAGGTGGTGAGCAGATTGCTCTGTTCGGCTCGGATGGCATTACGTTAATTGACAGTGTTGTTTTTGATGAGCAGATGGGGGACATCTCTACTGGTCGTTACCCTGATGCCAGTGATAACTGGCAGTTTTTCGGTGCCCCGAGTCCCGCGAGTGAAAATATCAGCGTGTATCAGGGTTTTGTTGATGATATAAAATTCAGCCACGAGCGAGGTTTTTACGAAATGCCTTTTTCTGTTACACTCGCTACGGAAACCAAAGATGCCGTAATATACTATACGCTTGACGGCACTGAGCCATATAATACCGCCGGTGCCGGGCGGTTCCCGAGAGGTACGACCTATACGGGTCCTCTTACTATCAGTGGAACGACGTGTCTGCGGGCAGTTGCGATAAGGCCGGGCTGGAAATCTTCTGATATTAAAACTTGCACTTACATCTTTGTAAACGATGTAATAAGGCAATCATCCTCCAGCCGGGAGCTCGGGGCCGGATGGCCTGGAGGCAGTGTTAACGGTCAGGCCATCGATTACGGTATGGACCCGGATGTGGTCAATGACGTACGGTACAGGGACAAGATTAAGGATGCGCTGCTGGCGATACCTACTATCTCGCTTGTAACAGGCCTGCATAATCTGTTCGATTCTTCTGAGGGTATTTATGTTAATGCTGGGAGAGAAGGACGATTGTGGGAGCGGCCTGCGTCGGTTGAATTGCTCAATCCTGACGGAAGCAATGGCTTTCAGATAAATGCCGGTTTACGCATTCGTGGTGGATTTAGCCGCAGTAACAGCAACCCCAAGCATGCGTTCCGCTTATTATTCAGGGCCGAATATGGACAAGCCAAGCTCAGGTTTCCGCTGTTCGGTGACGAAGGTGTTGACGAATTCGAGAACGTTGACCTTCGGACCAGTCAGAACTATTCCTGGGGCTTCCAGAACAGCAGCCAGAACACGATGGTACGCGAGGTGTTTTCACGCGACGTGCAGGGGCAAATGGGACATCCATATACGCGCAGCCGCTATTATCATCTTTATATCAACGGCCAGTATTGGGGTCTCTTCCAGACACAGGAGCGTTCCGAGGCCTCGTATGCCGAATCATATTTTGGCGGTGACAAGGACGACTACGATGTGGTGAAAGTAGATCGCAGTGTCGGGCGCGCAATGCTGGCCACCGATGGGAACATGGACGCTTATCGCCGGTTATATGAAGGGACGGGGGCGCGAGCGTTGGGCGACAATACCGCCTATTATAGACTTCAGGGATTGAATCCGGACGGCACACAAAACCCGGACTACGAGAGATTGCTCGACGTGGATAACCTTATCGATTTTATGATTATCGAATACTATACAGGTGACAGGGACGGCCCGGGTTCCCGCTTCGGCAACATACCTAACAATACGTTCAGTATATACAATCGGGAAAATCCCGACGGGTTCAAATGGTTCCATCATGATAATGAGCACACTCTTGGTGTAAGTAACAGTGAACGGAATATGGTTACGCCGTTCACTTCAGCCGGGGCACAGTGGAAATATTTCAATCCGCATTGGCTTCACGAGCAACTTATTTCCAACAAAGCCGACTACCGCATGCGATTTGCCGACCGTGTGTACCGTTATTTCTTCAACGATGGCCTTTTAGCTCCCAGTATGTCTCAGAACCGCATACGGGCTCGTGCCGAGCAAATTGAGCTTGCGATAATCGCCGAGTCTGCCCGATGGGGTGATTCCAAGCGCTCGAGCCCTTTTACAAGAGACGGCCATTGGCAGCCTGAAATCAATAGGATTCTTAATGATTACCTGCCGTCTCGAACAGAAGTTGTTCTTGAGCAGTTTAAGAGTGTAGGCTGGTATCCCCGTGTCGAGGCGCCCACATTCAGCCATTTGACGGCACAGGTCGAGCCCGGCTTTAATTTAACTATGAGTGCACCGGACGGCACAATTTATTACACCCTCGACGGTTCCGACCCACGCCTGATAGGGGTATCATCGGAGATCGATAACAGCACTGCCTTTGTAACTGAGAATGCTGCTAAACAGGTGCTTGTTCCAAACCGCTCCATCAGCGATAACTGGAAGGGCGGCGGGCCCTTCAATGACTCGGCCTGGCTGGTTTGTGTCGGCATCCCGGGCGGCGTCGGCTACGAAAGAGGTTCAGGTTATGAAGGTCTTATCACACTTGATCTCGAAGACCGGATGTATAGAAACAATGCCACCTGTTATATCCGCAT
>JABMRO010000512.1 GCA_013202635.1 Planctomycetota bacterium | reverse complement strand
GGAATCTCAGCTCTTTCCAGATAACAGGAGGACCTTTAACGCGTCTGGGCTCGATGCAAAAATCCTGCCGGTTGGCCGGGCCCCGAATTGTTTTTTTACGAGAGCGGCCTTTTCGAGAGGACACATCTATCTGTCCGGTGGCCTGACGCAGCGCCACTTTGCGAACCATACTCACAGATACTGCTAATATAACAGCCGAAGCAGCCAGAATTATACCACAGTGCAAAGGCCAAGAGTAGAAAGGCATCCCGCCGCCCATACGTGGAGACATCATCGCCTCGGTTTTGAAAGCCAGAATAGCATAGGGATTTGGTTGAAACAGTACAGAAAATAGAGTCTTTTCTGATATTATCTTCTGCAATTCCATTGTGTGCCAGAATATAGAAGTCAACAATGGGAAAAGTCCGAAAACCATACCGAGCGTCAGGATGGTCATAATAATGGCAACGTAGGCCCTTCGATTAAATATGGAAAAGAACAAACTGAGTGAGCCGACAAAAATGACAGCCGTGAGCGTTATGCAAAGACTGGAGATGACATAATTCCAGGGCACTCCGCCGAAGACACGAACAATGGCCAGCAGCGGCAAACTTATCGCTAAAAGTAAAATAAGCTGAAGCAGCTTGCTGAATAACTTTCCCATAACTATCTGAAAGCTGTTGATAGGCGTGGTCATCAGCAAGCCGAGGGTGCGGTTGTAAATCTCGTCGCTGATGGAGGTGCTGAGCATAATCACAGCGACAAGCTGAGTAGCGAGAAACTGAAACCAGATGATGAACATAATTATAGTTTGTCCTGCTCTGGCCATTCGGGAAATTCTATATACGGAGGAACCGTTATGCTGTACCTCATTAAGCCAGACCAGAACCAGAAATGCGGTCAGCAAAGCCAGGTAAGCAAAGCGCAGAACGTAATTTCTGCGTCGTCGGCTGGATACGCGAAGCTCCTTATCAAAAATAGGCCCGGTCAGCCAGGAAAGACTAAAAAACTGTACAACAACATTAATCAAACCGGTAGTCATAATCGCTTAAAGCACACTCAGAAGATATTGCGTCTAAATCGGCACTTGGCTCGCCAGGCAAAGAGAAAACCGGCAGAGATATATATCAGCGTGGTAATCAACAAAAGGGCTGTTGTCGATTGGATTTTTTCGCCGTGAATAGTCGGACTCGGAGGCCAATTAAATTCGAGCTTGGATAGCTTCATCTTCGCATTTCGCCGGCCAGCGGCTCCAGCCATAATTGTAGAAGCCTGGACTACGGGATTAGCGTACACAGACGCTTCATATACTTCAACTTTATCGCGACTAATCGTCGCTGTTACCAGTCCGAGCAAAGCCGGAACGATTATCCAGAGTACAACAGCTAAGGTAAAGTTGGCGACCACCGCCGTAGTTGTTCGTTTAAAACGTGAGCTGAAATAAATACCGGCACCGGTGAGAAATGCTATCATTCCCACAACAAGCATAAATACATGAACTATCGCAATCGGGTGAATATATCTTACCGATACAAAAAGTAAAATGTGACCGGCCAATAGAAACCAAATAGGAAGGCACCGACGAAATACTCCAACGGCCTTTCCCCAAAGAATCTGCCAATCGTTCATAGATGTAGCCAGCAAAATAGGCCAGGCACGTGACTCTTTCTCGGAAGTGATGCTGGTGGCCGAAAGCACCATATTAAAAATCATACCTATGAGCATGAACATCAACGTATAAGCAATATGAGTAAAATCCATGTCAAGGCATTTTTCCTTGGCGCATGTGGCATAAGTTAACAAAAGAGCGGCAATAGTAACCGCAAGACCAATAATACTGTTTCTTCCCTCGGCCCCCTGAATAATCGGAGCCCTCAGCTCTTTCCAGAGGACCGGTGAGCCCTTTACCCGCCTGATAAGGCCGGCAGGCTCCTGAACACCAGGAGCCTTAGACAATGCTGTCTTTTGTTTTCGATATTTGCGTTTTGATGTGAGATCAAGCTGACCCACGGCCTGGCGCAACGCCACCTTACGCACCACCTTTATCGAGATGGCTATCAACAAAGCAGAACATCCTAACATAAACACACAATGCAAAGGCCAATAGAACGAAGGCATTCCGGCCGGCATAGTGGGTGACATCATCGCAGCGGTGTTGAGAGACATCGCACCAAAAGGATTAAAGTGTGCAAAAAGAACCATCAGTATAGGAGTAACATTACCCAGAGACCTCAGTATAGGAGCAAAATTACGCAACAGCAGTGCGAATAGAACACCAAATACCGTCGGAAAAAATGCAAAAAGAACACCAAGAGTGAAAACGGTTTTGATGATGACAACATATGCACGACGGTTGCCGATGGAAAAAAACAGACTAAG
>JABMRO010000511.1 GCA_013202635.1 Planctomycetota bacterium | reverse complement strand
GGGCAAAAATCGTCGCTTGTGACCCGTGACCCGTTACTCGTAAAGAAAGAGTCCGTCCAAAGCCGGATAAACTCGTATCTCGTATCTCGTGAAGCGTATCTCGAAAACAAATAGCACAAGGTGTTGCTCAATGCTTGTTTCGTGTGTATAATACTAATATCCGCTTTTCGATAAAAAGGGCCTTGCTTGAGCTTAGTGAAGCTTGCATCCAAGAGATGTAAATGGATGTGTACAAGCAAGGCCCGATTTTGAATGAAAATTTTCAATACCCTTACCCAGCTACGCTACCGAGCATATCTTTTAACATAGAACCGAATCCGTTGAAAACCTGTTGCCTGCTTTCGGCCTTTCATAATTGTTCTTCATATCGCCCGTTATCCGGAAGTATTTCCGGCTCTCTGATCCAAATCATATTTTCCGGAAAATCCAATGCGAAAACGCTGTCGTCTGTCTCTATATTGTATTCAATGTCCGTGACTTCAAAAATCAGCACATCCTCGTCCATGGTGCGCACATACACCTGAAAACCTTCAAGTAATTTTGTCTTTGCATCAAAGAAGTACACCCTCACATGGTAGGAATCCGAGAAAAACTTGTTTCGAAGATAGTCATCCTCAGCAACGTGTGTTCTTATGTCAACAATTATAAATTTGTTCCTTCCTTCAGATTTCTTGCGCCAGAGATAGACTTCACGGTAAGGATTATTCTTTGCTTTTTGTAACTCATTGTCCAAAAGATCATGCACGTTCAATAAACGGCCCGACCAGGAATCATAACAACCTAAAGGTAAAGGTTTTTCCCTTAGGACGCCGTGGTTCGGCCGTATGAACATAATAGTGGTTTTGCCGTCCATAAGAAGTACACACCCCGGTTTTTCCACACGCCACTGAACCAGCCCGGTTTCATCTGTCTGCTTCCACATTTCAATCGGCACAAAATCATAATCTAAACCAATCAATGAGAAATTATCTCGCGGCAATGTGCGCATTTGCGCCTTCATGTGCACCGACCACACATTGGACACCGCATCAGTCGCATCCTGCAGCACCTGAGCAGCAGAAACAGCAGAAACAGCGGGCATCGATTTATTAAAAACTGATATTGACAGCACAACGGCTACTATTATCACCGCTATTACCGCCGCAGCGTCTAATTTTGTAATTGGACTTTTCATAATTGTTCTTCATCTTGAAATAATGACGGTAAAAGGCCGAGCACAAAGGCCCGGCCTTTATGAGCACTGGCATGATAAGCATCTTATTTTATTTAACTCCGCCATTAAAAACCGTTAAAGCGTCACGTATCGTCGTGATGTGTGTTATATCCTTATCGTTAACCGTTAGGATTTTGTCATTGTTTTGCAAATCTGCTTTGGCTGCAGGCATTCCGGGTACAACATCTACAAGCGGCCAACGCTAATCATTAAGCCAAAGGCCAAGATATTACTTTTTTGGTATTGTTCACTCGCCGTAATCGCTGCGAGTCATATAGATAGAGAAAATTTTGTAGTCTTTGAACCATAAGCGGACGTCATGGTCGTAGCGGGCATAATAACAATACCCCTTCCAGTCCTCGATATCTTTGTACAGAACACCATTTTCAAACTTATTTTCTTCGCCCTGGACAATTTTTTCAGGATGCCCTACTACCTCGAAAACTTCATCAAGGGTTGAGCCGCACCGTATTTTGTTACGGAAGACATAGCTGAAATCATGTTCGTGTCGAAGCTCAACAATCTTGTTTTCACGCATGTATATGTGGAAATTACTCGGATAAACCAGGACATACCGTTTGGGCAGGTCATCTTTCGTGAAGGTATCTTTGCCCCAAATATATTTAAGGGGTTTACCGAAAATTTCTTTCACTTGTTCAAGATTCGCCGTATCAATATCCAATTGTCGAATTCTTGCTGGAAGCCGTCTGGTAAATTCATCATCTTCATCATCTTCATCATCTTCCTGCTCAGAAATCCACACTTTGTCGAGTGGTCCTGCAGTTTCCGATGAGACTTTTTTCAGAACATAATATGAAGGTTTTCTATAGCGAATTGTATAATCGCCGCTCTTCCATTCATAGAACATATAGGTCGAACCTTCAATATTTTTAAGGGTGTATTTGCTGGCAGTTTTATCACCTGAATGGAATACAAGCCCTTTTGTCCAGGTCCACCAAGGCTTAAACGTTTTGCCATTCGGCTTGAAGATAAGCCCTTTGAGATAAAGCTCTCCTCCTCTGCCTTTCCATTGTTTCTGGCCGACCTTGAACTGTTTCATCTCACCGACAAAATCTACACTCTTCCAGGTACCTATGAGTTGCGGGTCATTTACGAAGGGTAAATCGATTTTGTCAACGATACGGCCATCTTCGTCAATAGTGCTTGTTGGAGGGATATGTGCTTTTTTGCCAAACATTGGCTCATGTGTGACGGTTTCTAATGAGACTTTCTTCAGAACATAATAAAAGGGTTTCATATAGCGAGTTGTATAATCACCGCTTTTCCACTCGAAGAACATATAAGATGAACCGTCTATTTCCCTGATGATATATTTGCATGCGGTATCATCACTAAGGGCCAAACCTTTTGTCCAGGTCAGGATTTTGCCGGCAATATTACCTCCTTCTTCGAAAATAAGATTATTTAGGAAAAGGTCACCTTTCCAGCTTTTCTCAGCGGGATTGAACTGCTTTATCTCACGGACAAAATCTACACTTTTCCATCCGCCGACAACTTTTGGGTCATTAACAAACGGATAATCGGTCTTGTCAACGATACGCCCCTGCTCGTTAATGTAACTGGTCGGAGGGATATCTGCTTTTTTATAAGATTCTGAGCCCGGGATGGGCGAAACATTGATCTCCATGACCGTTCGATCCTGTTTGTGAATTTCAAACATGAGGCCCTCATCCTTGTAGGAGAGAAAATCTTTACGCCTGGATTCTTCAATTTTAAAGTTGTCACCGAAGGCTTTTTTGATTTTTTGCTCCGAATCACCAACTCTCAATCCATTGGGTAATTTGTAAGAAGGGCTGAGCGCAGTAATCCCTTTGACCGAACCATCGTG
>JABMRO010000510.1 GCA_013202635.1 Planctomycetota bacterium | reverse complement strand
CTATAGTTGGACAGGTTCGTAAAAGCTCTCGTTAATTGGCTAAGGCCTGGATACTGAAAGGTTTTAAGCAGTCTATCAACATCAACGTAATTTTGTTGTGAAAGAACGAAACCAAATTTGGAGGTAAAAAATGAACCGGAGAAAATTTATGACCAGAACGCTTGCTGCCGGAGCCGCCGTTTCGATTGCTTCAGCACCTGCCAATGCCTCGAACGGCAAGCCCGTTAAGATATTAGGCATTTCCTGCAGCCCGCGAGAAGGCAAGACCACAGCCACCGCAATCAAGGCGTCCCTTGATGCGGCCAAAAAAGTTGACCGGCGCATCGAGGTTGAGTTGCTCGACCTGGGCGGCCTTGAAATCTCGGGCTGGGCAGGCGGCGCCAAACCAAACGAGGCCCAACAAATCACAGACGACTTCGACCTCATTCTTCCGAAGCTCCGAGACCCAAACGTTGGGGGGTGGATTATCGGCTCGCCGAGCTATTTCCGCAGCATGAGTGCTCTATGTAAGGCTTTTCTCGAACGACTTGCTGTACTGCGTTCGCCCAAGCTGCTTCTTGCAGACAAGCCAGTTGGGGTATTAGCAGTTGGGGCTTACCGCAACGGTGGACAGGAATTAGTCATTGAGCAAATTCAAGCAGCAATGCTATGTCACGAAGTGATGGTCGTCGGCGGCAAGCCGGGGGCACATCAGGGCGCGACACTGTGGAACGCTTATAAGGATGACATCACAAAGGACGAATTTGGCATGGACACCGCCAGAAAACTCGGAATTCGCGTGGCGGAGGCAACACTTCGTCTCGTGCCAAAGAGGGCTTGATTCAGGAAGCCTATCTCTTGTGGGGGAAAATGGAAAGGTTAAAAGTTATTTTGCAGGTTCAAGAGGTGTATTGTATCCTCAATTTTTTGTTTATAAACCGTGTTTTGAAACAGTGGGCAGAGTACAATAAAAATTTACTTATGACCATGTAGTTTGTGGATTTTGTTATGAGCCTCAAAGAGAATTGGAAAAAAGTAATAATTATTATCGCGGTATTTCTCGGATGCTATTATCTGCCTATCGGGACCGTCCGTTTTGATAATGCGATTACCGAATCACTGCATCTGGTTAAGTGGTATGCCCGTGAGCACGTTTTATTATGCCTGGTGCCTGCCTTTTTTATCGCCGGTGCTATTTCGATTTTTGTAAGCCAGGCGGCGGTAATGAAATATCTCGGTGCAAAGGCAAACAAAGTTCTGGCTTACGCTGTTGCATCGGTTTCAGGTTCGATTCTTGCGGTTTGTTCCTGTACGGTTTTGCCGCTGTTTGCTGGTATTTATAAAATGGGGGCCGGTCTCGGTCCTGCCGCTACGTTTCTTTACTCCGGGCCCGCTATCAATGTCCTGGCGATAATACTCACCGCCCGGGTACTGGGGCTTGAAATCGGTATTGCCCGCGCAGTCGGGGCAATTGTTTTCAGTGTTGTCATCGGGCTCTCCATGCACTTGATTTATCGCAAAGAAGAGCTTGAAAAAGCAAACAATCAAATGGCCATGCCCGAGCCTCAGGTAAACCGGCCATTGTGGAAAAACGCACTGTATTTCGCTTCGATGGTTGGAATCCTTGTCTTCGCCAACTGGGCGCGCAGTGGAGACATCAGGGCCGTATTCCTGTGCTGTCCGGGAGGCTTGACCACATACAGGGTCGAAGGTACTTTACTCAGCCAAACTGAAGAAACTGTTACATTTCTGGATACCTCCGGGGAAAAACATGAAATACCTGCAGAGCTTCTTCAGGATCTCCGGGATGTCCGGAAGAACAAACTGTATGAGGTGATATTCAGGATTCGCTGGATTCTGGTCCTCTTTCTTCTGGCAGGTTTCGGAGTGATGATATTATTGTGGTTCACTAATGACGAACTGCGCCGTTGGTTTGGGGTGTCCTGGGATTTTGCTGTGCAGATACTGCCTTTGCTGCTGGCTGGTGTCCTGATAGCCGGATTTCTTTTGGGCAGACCCGGACCCGGAAACGAAGGCATCTTCCCTGCTAAGTGGGTGAATGCGGCGGTTGGCGGCAACTCAGTCTGGGCCAATCTGTTTGCCTCCATTGCCGGGGCTTTCATGTATTTCGCCACCCTCACAGAGATTCCTATCCTGCAGGGTCTGATGGGTGCGGGCATGGGAAAGGGCCCCGCGCTGGCTCTTCTTCTGGCGGGTCCGGCTTTGTCTTTGCCGAACATGCTCGTTATTCGCTCTGTCATGGGAACACGCAAGACCATCGTTTTCGTTGTGCTTGTCATTGTAATGGCGACAATTTCAGGAATAATTTTTGGTGTAATTTCTAAAGGATTAGTTTCAGCATGACAAATGATATAAGCACAAATTCAAATATAGAAAATTCCGGTAAGGAAAAGAAGCTTCATTTTTTTGAAAAATACCTGACTCTGTGGGTGCTTTTATGTATAGCTGTCGGCATGGTTTTGGGCAAGGCTGCGCCCCAGTTCGCCGGATGGCTTGACGGCCTGGCGATTTATGTCAATCAGGCGCCTGTCATATCTATACCGATTGCGATATGTCTGTTCTTTATGATGTATCCGATTATGGTGAAAATTGATTTTGCCGAAGTGTTGAAGGCGGGCAAAAGTATAAAGCCGGTAGGTTTGACACTCTTTGTCAATTGGGCGATAAAGCCGTTTACTATGTATGCCATATCGGTGTTTTTTCTTGGCACGGTGTTCTATGGTTTAATCGGGCCGGAAGCTGTTGACCAGGTAAAGATGCCTTTCGGTCTTGATCTTCCTGTTGGCGCGGTCTATGGAGCCGGAACAGTTATCGAGGTTGGTGGTATCAAAATGCTCCAGGTTCCTCTTTGGAGAAGTTACCTGGCCGGCTGTATTCTCCTTGGGATTGCACCATGTACGGCTATGGTTCTTGTCTGGGGATACCTTGCTAAAGGAAACGATGGACACACTCTGGTAATGGTGGCCATCAACTCTCTGACTATGCTCCTGTTATATGG
>JABMRO010000509.1 GCA_013202635.1 Planctomycetota bacterium | reverse complement strand
TTTGTCAGTCACTGTCATGACGAGTGTTGAGATAATATTAAAAGCGGCAACTGCCGATATTTGGTTCTCTGTGTTTTTGGCATTGTATTGGTCGATAATACTCCAGCTTTGGCCTTCTGAGAAAACCAGACTTCTTGCGAAGTTCTTTTGTGCTACCAGCAGCTCTTGACCTGACTTGCCGTCCACATTGGCCATAGCAGTTGAACGCAGAGACGCATCTTTAATCAGACTGGAAAGAGCTTTCGGCGAGTCAACTATTTCAAATTGTCTCTTTTGCACCTGGCGAACTAATATTGGAAGCTCATAGCTGACGAATATCAGAACATCCTGTAAGCCGTCCTGGTCAACATCGAGCACTTTCAAGCCGTCCGGATTGGAGGTGAGCTTCTTAAGCTCTAAAGCAGACTCGTTTTCATCAATGTTTTCGACAATATTAGACTTTCTGCTTTTAACCTTCGTCGTATTGATTCGCTGTGTCTCTTTTGCCGAGAGATTATAGATAGTCCTTAGACTTCTAATATCACTCTCGTCTATCGATATATAAAGGCAATCCACGTTGCCATCATTGTCAACATCCGCCAGCTCCATCGCCACCGGCTGGCCTGTTAAATCGACAGGTTGCGGAAATGATAATCTGTCGTTTTCAAACTTAGTTAAACCGACTACCTTTTCCTTAATGCTCAAGACACCCAGTTCGGTTTTCCCGTCATTGTTAATATCAGCTGCAGATAAGCTCGTGATATCTGCAAAAGCTGGAAATCTAACCGGCTCTGCAAGTCCAATTTTTGGTGTTTGTTTATAGAAAATAAGTTCCGCCGCACCAGGATCGCTAATTGTTATATCAGTCAGGCCGTCTCCATCGAAATCGCCGATTACCAAATCGCGTGTCGTGTCTGCCTCGCCTGAAGTAAGAGGATAAAAAAGGATCGGCCAATCGGCATCTTTCTGGTTTTCAATGGAAAATTTGTAGCAGATTAACCGCCCGCTCCTGCCGTCAACAGTCAGTATTTCATCGCCCGGTGCATCATCGATGTTGTGAATCTTAAATGTGAACGGCCTTTCAATAAAGAATCGTACCTGTGGACCTAATTGCCCTGTTTTCAGACCGAATCGAACGTGAACTGGTTTTTCCATATCATTTGTTACAAGTACAAGGTCATTTATATTATCACCGTTCAGATCACCGGTTTTGAGACTTAATGTTTGTGTGGAAGTAGGATATTTCACCGGTTCAGCCAATGAACCAGTCTCCTTTTGCACAACGATATAAACACCATCGCGACCAGCCAGAGCCAGGTCTTCAGCACCATCATTATTCAGGTCGGCACATGCCAATATATTGGAAGTTAACAGACCGTCATCAATCTCAAATCTCTTTTTTGTTCGCCAGCTCAATGGTTTTATTGATGTCCCCGGCGGATCCGTTTCGGCCGTGTCGGCCTTTTGTAATATCACATACAATCCCTTAGGCTCACCATAAAAAGCCAAATCCGTCATTCCATCTGAATTCAAATCCCCACAAACAAGGCTATATATTTTTTCTGAAACTGCGATACTATGTTTCTCAAAGCGAGTAGGGGGGGTGATTGTATTTACATCTATGTCATTAAGATCGACAGCAACGTCTGTTTCACCGGGCCCAAAAGTTTCTTTTTGAATCAGCAGCTCTATCTTGGCCTTTGTGTTGTTTACTACTGCAATATCATTTCGACCGTCACCATTAAAATCGGCGACCTTCAGGTCTTTTATTCCCCAGTCTAATTTGATTATCTCCATTTCTCTGAACCCATAATATGCTGATATGTCATTTAAGTCGTTCTGTTGAGCGTTTACATTGACCGGAATTATAGCTGCTAAGAGAGCTGCAATTATTGCTTTATTTATCTGCATACTGAAAATCCCTATTTTTTTCAAAGTTGTTGTTTTTTATTAAGTGAATCATGCAATCACCCGCTTTTGGCTATTAACCGAATCAACAGGGCAATATCGTCAACATATTTCGGTGAAGGCAGTGTCCGATTGCCGTTGTCATGTTGAAACGTTTCGGTCTTATCAATCTTTCCTGTTTTTGTATTCACCCATTCTGCTCTGTAAGTTCCTTTTGGTAACTCCACGATTAGTTTTGCTTCATTACCACCATTGATGTAAATAGCATAAGCACGGCCAACATGGACCAGAGCACGTGCGGTTGCCTTATCTGGAATCCCGCCTTTGATTACCGAATTGTCCGGCTTCATTTTGATAAAATCGAAGCTGTTGATGAAATCCTTGAGAATCTCCAGTTGCTTGTGCAGCACCGGCCCACCGCTGCCCGGAGCATTGATTTCTGCTGTTCCATCTTCGTGACCAACTGTGAATGAGTAGTCGAGGTTATTGAATACTGCACCGCCTGCGATGATAAAGTCCCAGCCTTCGAGGCGATAAGGTTTAGGTTCGCTGCCTGCAAAGCCCGTCTCGTCGTCACCGATTACTTTGTTTAAGCCGTAGTTCTCGGTAACAGCTTTTGGTGGTTTGGCATAATGAAAATTGAAAATCGAAACATGTGGATTTGGCTTGACAACTTTCTCGGACTTATTGGCGATGTTTTGAGCGATTAAGTGTTTTTTTTTGAACTTTGCTTCAGCCTTGACAATGGTCTCGGCGATGTGATTTTGCCATTCGAGCGTTACGCCGCCGAAATACGGCTCATTGCAGATTTCATAATAGACGTTATCAAAGCCCCTTAATTCCTTCACTATCCTGCGCACCATTGAATCCTGCACAGCCAGCAGCCTGGGGTGATTTAGCGTGTAAACCTCAGTGCGTTCCATTTTGCCGATGTCGTTTATATTATTAGCGGCATTCATTGGGCTGAGTTTCCACATATCATCTTTGTAAAATGGACAAAATAATACCAGTTCAACCACAATGCCGCATTTGCTCGCTTCGTTGACGAAGTCTCGCAAGCGTTTGAAGTAAGCACTGTCCCACTTTGTAAGGTCGAATTTATTGCCGCCATTTGCGTAGCCGGGTGTATTGCTTCGGGCCCAGGGGCATATCAGCTTATCTTTTGCCGGAGCTAAAGTATTGTTC
>JABMRO010000508.1 GCA_013202635.1 Planctomycetota bacterium | reverse complement strand
GAGCACTTCATGATCGTGAACGAGCACACCGTTATGAAAAACCGTAAACGTCGCCTTCTTGACGACCTTATCGCCCTCGAAAACAGGACGATGGAAAATGATATCATACGATTGCCACTGACCCGGCCCTCGGCTTGAATTTACCAAAGGAACCGCCCTGCCGTAAAGCGCAGAACACTGGCCGTCCGCGTAAGTCCTATTGTTATAGGAATCGAGAACCTGGATCTCATATTGTCCCATCAGAAATACCCCGCTGTTACCCCGTCCCTGGCTGCTTCCCTTGACCGTTGAGGGCGTGGCAAACTCAACATGCAACTGACATGAGCCAAACTCGCGTTTGCTCTGGATATAGCCCGAGCCTTTAACGCACTCCATATAGCCTTCCCCCATAATCCATTTCGTCCGGCCGCCTTTGGAGTCAGTCCATTCCGACAAATCTTCTCCATCGAATAAAACCACGGCGTCAGAAGGGGCTGTACCCGCACGACGTGCTGTGCTGGTGGTTCCGGGCGAGACAACTGCCGGCGCAGGTCTGTTCATATCATGAATAAGCCACCGGCCGGTATCGGCATCCACATACTGGCGTATTTCACCCTTCTGGGCCGCTTGCTCGGTTGTAGCACAACCGGCCAAAATCGTAAGTACGCAAACAACAACACAAATCAAAACTGTCCTCATCTTAATTGCTCCTTTCCTAATTGGTCTTCTTAGCAATCTCCTCACCTTACAGTAAGGCGAAAGTCTCGGCCTATTACCGATTGTGAGAATTATATACTTATAAACAAGCAGCGCCAACAGTATGTTTTCGGTGCATAATTTAAGTTTTGAGAAGCTTCAGCAACAAAATGTGTAAAACGGACTTACGGATTGCTGCAATTAAAAGAAAATTCTGATATGATAGCGAAACCCGAAAGCAGAAACTTTTTGAAAAGGATTAAATGGAAACGCCGGACAAAAGTATTTGAAAGGTAATAACTATGCCCGAGAAATCAATCCATCGACGTGATTTTATTAAGATGGCAGGCTTAAGTGCCGCAGCGCTTGCCCTTCCCGGATGCACGAGCAGCGAAACCGCAGAAAACAGTTCATTAGCTAAGAAACCTGCCGACAAAAAACCTCCCAACATATTGCTCATCGTCTCAGACGACCAGGGTTATAATGACCTCGGCTGCTTCGGAAGCAGTGAAATAAAGACACCCAACCTTGATAGGCTGGCTGCCGGCGGTGCCCGGCTGACAAACTTCTATGTCACCTGGCCGGCCTGCACGCCTTCGCGCGGTAGTTTGCTCACAGGCCGATACCCACAACGCAACGGCACCTATGATATGTACCGCAATTACCTTGTCGATGTTGACCACCTCTATACACCGGATGAATACGCCGTATCACCCGAGATGATATTAGGGATGGACACCCGCGAAGTGCTGATTCCCCGCGTACTTAAAAAAGCCGGCTATACAAGCGGCATCTTCGGCAAGTGGGACCTCGGACAACTGCACCGCTTTCTACCGCTCCAGCGGGGATTCGATGAGTTTTACGGTTTCACAAACACCGGCATCGACTACTGGACTCACGAGAGATACGGAGTACACTCGATGCGGCGCGGTAACGAACTGAGCACCGAGGACAAAGGCACTTATGCCACGGAGCTTTTCCGGCGGGAGGCACTGCATTTCATTCAAAAGCATAAGGACAGACCCTTTTTCTGCTATATGCCGTTTAATGCACCGCACGGTGCCTCCAATCTGAATCGCCCCCGGCCCGGCGTACAGGCGCCTTTGGAATACATCCGCAGACACTACGGCCAATATGACTCGAAAGATTCCAATACTAAAAGGGCAAAACGCCTGCGGTATATGGCTGCTGTTACTTATATGGACGAAGCTATTGGTCAGATGCTCGATGCGCTGGAAGAGCAGGGTCAAGCTGATAACACCATCGTAATCTTCTTCTCCGACAATGGCGGCGGCGGCAGTGCAGATAACAACCCATTGCGCGGTCATAAAGGCGACATGTTCGAAGGCGGAATTCGTGTACCCGCCATTTGCCGCTGGCCGGGTGCAATACCAGCCGGAACCGTATGCAACGAATTCCTGACTTCTATGGAGATTTTTCCAATGCTCTGCCGCGCTGCAGGTACCAGCCC
The DNA here is from genome assembly GCA_013202635.1 of Planctomycetota bacterium. Classification (GTDB taxonomy): domain Bacteria; phylum Planctomycetota; class Phycisphaerae; order Sedimentisphaerales; family Anaerobacaceae; genus NIOZ-UU13. Next base: position 3,280 of record JABMRO010000508.1, on the reverse strand, counting down.
GCCAAAAGACATACCCCTTGATGGCTTCGATATGACAGCGGTTCTGGCCGGCAAACGAAAGTCGCCTCGTAAGGAAATGTTCTGGCAGCGCCGCAGTAACAAGGCAGCACGCGTTGGAAACTTCAAATGGGTTGAATCGTCGCGTGGTTCGGGCCTGTTCGACCTTTCAAAAGATATCGGTGAAAAGAACGACCTTTCAAAAGAAAAACCGCAAGTATTGGCCTCAGTCAAGGCCCGCTTTGATGCCTGGAAGAAACTCATGGCCGCAGCCGAGCCAAGAAGGCCCTTCCGCGACTTTTAAATGCCGTCCGCAGGCCGGAAAAGACAGACTTGCCAACGAGATTGACAGTCAGCTCGGAAAACAAATAGACGAAAAGCTCGGCGATAAAGTCCCTGAGGAAATCAAAGATGCCTTGAAGAAGCCCGATGGCCTTCTCGAAGGACTCGGCGGACTGCTGGGCGGCAAAAAAAAAGAAAAGTAAGTATCGCCCTGCACACAAGATGAGTGGTAAGAAGCAGGGTACAAATCTCAAAGCAGCCTGCTTTACCACCAGAAACAGGGATTGGAATTACTCTGCCAGAACCAGCGGTGTTCCATTTCATTGAAATTCCGCCACCGAACGTGCCCGTCAACAAACAGGACATTTCCCCCGGCAGGCCTTGCGCCACCTTTCAGATGGTTCGTTCTGTCATAGACCTGCCAGCGTGACCAGCATCCCCCGGTCGCCTTGGTAAAATCGGATTGTAAGCGGTCAGGCCCATTGCTGGCAGTGACATCGGTAATAAGCTCAACCGTTGCGGCGGCCCTTTTCGTTGCGATGACAGACCTGACCCATTCCTTATGCTTGTTGTCGGGACTCATAGGCGGGTTCTCCCTGCCGCTGATGGTATCAATGAACCAGAAATATCCCATAATCCTGTGATAGTTTTTGCGGGTCGATTCACTCTCCGGCTCAGCCTGAGCATAGCTCTCCGGCGTCCCGGCCGGAAGATTCTCCCCGTAGCGCCAAAAGATAATATTGTCTCTCTGACGCCACGATGGACAGTAAAAGATATGCCGGTCGAACGCACCTGTCCTCAGAATGATGTCCGTAGTCCAGTATGAAACATCAAACAACCAGCGATCCACTTCATTAAGCGGCAGCTTGCCATCGTAGTCATTGGCATACAGGAACAAACCAAGTCCCATGTTCTTCTCATTGGCAGCGCAGACAGTTCGTCGGCTCTGTTCACGAACGGCATTGAGTGCAGGCAGGAGAATGCCCATCAAGAGAGCAATGATGGCTATCACCACTAACAGTTCTATAAGTGTGAATCCTACTCTGCGAAATACATCGTTACGTAGCACAAGTCCTCTTTTTTCATCCATATCGCACCCTTAGTTTCTTTTAAGCGCAGAACTGCCTTTTTACAAGGAAATGATACTCCTTGTCGGTACAATCAATTGACACGCTTTCTATCGATAAAATGCTCCAGCAGCCACTGGAGGTCTTCATTACCGGGTGAAGATGTCGTAATCCCCGAATGTGAAGATGGGTCCGCAGCATTTCTCCTGATGAACTCAAAAGTCCGCTTGTCCATCCATCTGCGTCTGTCCACGTGGCCGTCGGCAAAACCAAACGTACTGGATTTATTGTGGTAAGAAGCCAGAGGGTCGTAAAAAGTCCAGCTCCCCGGATTCACTAAGTAATTGGTACCGCCGCCAAATGGCAAATGCCATCCCCCTTCGTTTTCACCATAGCGGCTGCCGTTATGTTCCTCTTCGACAAAGACATAAAATCGCGGCGCATCTTTAACCTCCTGCATTTTCCTGTAGTAACGGTACCCCGTATTGCGATTGGCATCTTTGGTGCGAAGCTCGCCAAAGGCATAAGATATGGAATAGCTGCGAAAACAATCACGCGGAGGTCGCCTGGTACTTTTGCGATTGTCACCCGGACAGTGATAGACATCGACATCCTTGACGTACTGCCACATCGTTCCCTGCTGGAGCCCACGATAACGGTCCTGATTCGTTATAGTCTCCGGTGCCGGATTATAAGACAGGTTGTTTCCGGCAACATCCTTAGGCCTGTGAACCCATGGGCTGTCATCATCCGCCTGATCATAGCAGGCCCCGTTGCACATCAGCACACCGTCGTTGTCGTCGGCATACATAATCCATCCTACCGTCAGAGACCTGTGGTTACTCAAACAAACCGCCCCCGTTGCAAGCTTTTTCGCTGCGCTCAACGCCGGCATCAATATAGCCATCAATACCGCAATCACAGCAATCACCACCAAAAGCTCGATTAAAGTAAATCCTCTTTCTTTGTTCATAATAGCATTACCAGTCTATTTTATTTAGCTGGAAAAGTCCTGAACAAATTATCAGCATAAACCCATGGAGACCGGAAATCAAGAGAAATATCTCAATCCTTACTTAGCAGTTTAATCTTCCAGCCTCTCACCATCACCGAACCCAAGGAGAGGAAAGTATGTTTCTCACTGCTGTGTATGTGTACGTTTTAACTTAGGGCTTGCCTATAATTTTTGTCTCTTAAACCAAAAAGTCCTGTTGACCATAGCCCTGGAGCTTTTATCCACAATGTCAACTAATTCCCAACCTTGTGTTCCCAAATGGTTAATGAATTCTGCGTCCAAAACATATTCAGCCAGGCGTGGTGTTTCGCTCATTATACTCAAGTTTTTGATGATGGATATAAGACCCATTCTTTCCAAAAAGGATGTCTGGTTTTTTGCGTAAGTACGCTTATCTGCGTCCTGCCATTCATATTGATGTCGGCCAACACCGATACGATATACGCCATATTCCCATTGGGTGTGAGTTGAACTATCGGTTTCCTCTACCAAATTTCTTTTAGCCAAAACTCCTCCCGTGCAAACTATGATAACTCCTATTAGGATAATCAAACGCTTTTTTACCATTTTCATTCTCCTATAAATTAAACATTGTTTTGAGGCGTACAAAAAAGAGTGCCGCTGCATCGGGCCTGTCTTAAATTCAGTCAGGAATCCTAACGCTTCACGAGATAAGCTTCACGCTTCAACGATTTCGATGTCTTCAGGATGCAGTCGTTTTAGTTCGGGTAATTGATTTCTACCGAGACTGGCTTCAATCAGAACGGAGCTGTCCTGATACTGTTCTTTAAGAATCCGGCCGTACGCACGCAGAAAACTCTGAACCTTGCCGTTCGACTGGCTGCTTACGACCCGAAGTACAAGCTCGGTGCCCCTGTACCTTGCAGTGACAGCTTCGTTCAATTCCTCAAGGCCATAG
>JABMRO010000507.1 GCA_013202635.1 Planctomycetota bacterium | reverse complement strand
TGCCTTGCCCACTCTTAGCAGCAGCGCGTGGTACTCATTGAAAAGCTGAGTATCGTCCGGCAGAGACGACTCAAACAAATCTCGTAACTGTTCGTAATCAGCTTCGGGTGAGATTAGCTCGTGCCGGAAAGCAATTCGAGCGGTGTAGGCGTCCACGACGAAAATGGGCCTGTCGAAAGCATACAGTAAAATCGAATCGGCGGTTTCGCGACCAACGCCCTTTATCACCAAAAGCTCTTCTCTTAGCCGGTCGGTATCAATAGTTTCAAGGTTCGCCAGCTCGCCGTCGTAATTGTCAAAGAGCCAGTTTATGAAGTTTTTGAGGCGCTTTGCTTTTATATTGAAATAGCCGGCAGAGCGGATAAGCTCGGCAAGCTGGGCGGGGTCAAGATGATGGAGTTTGTCCGGTCTGAGGCAGTCGGCGGATTTTAGATTTGCTATTGCTTTTTCGACGTTGGCCCAGCTTGTATTCTGGGTCAGTATCGCACCTGTGATTATCTCGAACCGGGCTTCTCCCGGCCACCAGTGCTGAGGACCAAACTCATCATAAAGTAATCGATAAATCTCAGTTAATACCTCACCGGTCATTACACTCACTTTTGCATCTTTAGTATTTGTCGCGGTTAGCTATTGTATTTTCGGCTCATTTCAAGTAAACTCTGCAAAAATTCGGCAGTGGAAATTGTGTAACAGTCACAGAGGGCAGAATAAAACTCAAAAATTAAACCGGCAAAAGTGGAAAACGGCCAACAGAATGAAAAGCAAAAAGTACAATACGAATCAGTTGTTTAACTTTACAAAAGATTCCTATCTCGAAAGGACATCCCGTCCGATTTACGCCATAATTTTTCTGCTACCTTTCATCGTATTCTACGAGGTGGGTACGTTCAGCATTAATACGGATGTTCTGAACCAATCGAAAATTCGGGTGGCAGCTTTTGTCTGGCTGCAGAACCTGCTTGAATCGATGGGCTTTGGTGTTAAGTTTGCATGGGTGGCACCTCCTTTGGCGGTTGTAGTGATTTTGATAGCGCTGCAAATCACCTCAGGCAAACAGTGGCGTTTCTGGTTTCGCGATATTTTCCCGATGGCGATTGAGTGTATTTTGCTTGCCGTGCCTTTGATAGTCCTGACGTTGTTTATGGGAAGCTCTGCCATGCCAGAGGATAATGTCAGCCGGTTCGACACCAATAAAACACAAATCGTATCACTGCCGGCCTGCTCTTCGGTCACAGGCGGCAATCTATCGTCGCTGAGCGCCGAGACCGGCGAGGTTACGCAGGATCAGTCTCTGTTGGCAAATATCATTACCGGGATAGGAGCCGGGATTTACGAAGAACTTGTTTTTCGTTTGATTTTGATATGCCTTTTGATGCTGTTATTTCAGGATGTTCTAAGGCTTACTCATAAGAATTCAATCGTACTTTCGATCCTCATTTCGGCGGCGTTATTCAGCGCACACCACCATATCGATTTGCTCAGCGGACAGCCAAATGCTAATGACCCGTTTAATTCGATAAGGTTCGCATTTCGAACAATAGCAGGAATATACTTTGCGGTTCTGTTTGCAATTCGCGGCTTCGGTATTACGGCCGGAACTCACGCCTTTTATGATATTATTGCCACTATTGTTAATGCGGTTTTTTTCAGCAGTCAAATATAGAACATATCTGGATTTTTTTTTGATTTTTTTTAAAAAACTTTACTGCTGTTAGTCTTTTAGATTGGGGAGCTTGCAGAATAATCGTCCTATAAGGGTCAATATCGGCCTTATCAGTACTAATATCAGCCTTGAATAATGGCAGGAATTTTTGTATAATAGGGGAGAATTGGAAGTTGAAAGAAGTCGTATTAGTGTTGGGATTTGTTTAATGGATTTACCACAAATCAATGTAGCAGTTGAAGAATTGATGTTCAGCCTTTTTCAAAGACCTTTGCATCCTGAGCTTTTCAAGATTTACGACAGTCGGCAATTAAACACCGAAAAGTACGAGGCTATCATTTGGGTCACAGGATGCACTCATGTTGTCAGCATCTTTGCCAACGATATCTGCCTTACTGAGGTCGTAAGCGCACCCGGCCAGATGCTGCCATCCCGAGGTTTGATTGAGCGTTTTCAGTTCCGTGGCCCACGGACCCATAAGTGCACTTTGAGCAAAGGTGTAAATTATATGACCGATTTTCAGGTCGAGAAGATGAGTCCGAATTTGTATCGGCAAAGCCATAGCGACCTTGAGCGTTTCGCTCGGAATCGGGGCGTGTTCGTAAAATTCCCTGAACTGGAAATCGGCAAGCTCCAGCCGTTCTGCTATATTGACTTCGAGGCCAGACAAACTGAATTGCATCTACACACGTTCGCCGCTTATCCAGACCAGGTAACAATGATTAAGACCCAGTCATTGTTCGATTTTTCAACAACGTGAAAATCAGGCTTGTTTAGCTGTTCAGTGTCTGGACGTTTTGCTCCAGAACATCCAGCTTTTCTCGGATTTCCTCAGACATTTTACTATTCGGAAAATCTTTGATAATCTGCCGGCCGATGTTGAGTGCGCCGGTCCACTGCTTTTCAGTAACGGCAATTGAGAATTGCACACCGAGGTTATGCAGCTTTGTCCGGAAGATGTCTCTGGCTGCTTCCTGCAGGGCCAGTCCCTCGTTGGGAGTAAGATAGAGGTCAAGCTCTTTGAGAATCTCCAGGCTGCGGTCGGTTTCCTGCTGTCTTACCGCATCGTCCCAGGCAGCGAGCAGTATTTTTTTGCGTTCCTGTTTTTTATCGAGCAGAATATGCCGCATCGACTTTGCCTTTTCAAAATCCGGATAGGCTTTCATCAGCCCTTCAATCTGGGTACTTGCCCTGGCCCAGTGACAATTATCGAGCAGCCTTTCAATATGCGATGTGGCCTGATTGATTCGTTCCTGGTCGGTCGCAGTATGGTATTTTTCCACCTGTGTTCTTAGCTGCTCAGCAAGCTCCGAATATTCGGGGCGCCTGGCAATTTCATTAATTATTTGCTGGGCGGCATCAAATTCCTGCTGCTGGAGTTTGTCAAAAACGGCCTCTCGCAGAGATTGTCTGTCTGCATCCCTGAATGCAATCGCTTTCACCGTTTCGCTGACACGGGTGCTGTGATTGATTTGTGCCAGCCCGGCGTGTATCTTTTCCAGAGCTCCTGTAACTTCTTCAAGCTTTGCGCTGTTGTCTCGAAGCGCATCAAGTATCTTAAACAGCCTTGAGAGCATCGCCAGAAGTGCGCTAAGAGCCACCAAAACACCAAGCACCAATACGAGCTGACGCAACAGGCTGGATTCGGTTGACTGGAAGATGTCAGTGAACATCGTAAGCAGAACCACGATTGCTAATGCAACGCCAATAATAACAATGTGCCATTTGTATCGCTGTAGAAAGCTGTCCTTGCCCGAGTCCATAATCTTCTTCTTGTGAAAAACAATGGTCTTTTTTGCAGCCTATATCCAATCTATTATAATATTAAAATAAAACGCCTTTGTCAATAAATAATTGAAAGACAATAACTCAAAAACATATTAGTTTTGCTAAAACAGGGCGATTGGCCGCCTTCGTGTGATACTTTCAGCTCTTTTTCAGCCATTTTTATCTATTGGCTGTCAACCAATCAGCTATAATCCGCGTAGTAGTCTGTATGGGGCAAAAGTAATACAGGTAATACTGGAAAAGAATAAGAGGGCCACAAATATGAAATCCATTAAGTGCGTGCTTATCTTGGCGGTTGTGATGGCAACTACGGCTGACTGCCAGTCGGCAAAAAAAACAACTGCAAGTGAAAAAACGGACAAACAACTCGTTGCAGCGGGAAATAACGAATTCGCTCTGGAGCTTTACGCAAAGCTGCGCAGCACAGAAGGAAATCTGTTTTTCTCGCCCTATAGTATCTCGTCAGCTCTGGCTATGACCTACTGCGGCGCACGGGGGCGAACAGAGACCGAGATGGCTACGGTACTGCACCTGCCGACAGTGCCAGGCAAAACAGTAGCGGCTAAAGACACATTTGCACAAATGCGATTTCACTCGACGTTTGGAAATATCATAAAAGACCTGAACAGCAGAGGGGAAAAAGGCGGTTATGAGCTTCGGATTGCCAACGCTTTGTGGGGCCAGAAGGGTTACGCTTTTCTTGAAGAGTTTCTGGAGCTTATCGAAACCAACTACGGCGGGCAGCTCAATGAGGTCAATTTCGTAAGAGCCGCCGAGACCGCACGCAAGACTATCAACAAATGGGTGGAAAAGAAGACCAACGATAAAATAAAAAATCTCATCCAAAAAGATGTGCTGGACTCAATGACCCGTCTGGTATTGACAAACGCAATTTACTTCAAGGGCAACTGGGCAAGGCAGTTCAAAAAGGACAAAACAAAGGATGCTCCATTTACTCTTGTTGACGGTAAGAAGGTGGACATTGCGATTATGAACCAGACAGCGGAGTTCGGCTATTTGGAAACCGGAAGTTTTCAGGGCCTTGAACTGCCTTATGTGGATGATGAACTGTCGATGATTATTCTGCTTCCGAAGGAAATTGATGGTCTGGATGAATTTGAGAAAACGCTCACAGTCGAGAATCTTTCGAAATGGCTGGGAAAACTATACAAACGAGAAGTCGTCGTTTCAGTTCCGAAGTTCAAAATGACCAGCCAGTTCGGCCTGGCCTCTGTGCTTAAGTCAATGGGGATGACAGATGCCTTTTCATCAAATGCAAACTTTTCGGGGATAAACGGCAGAAGAAACCTTTTTATCTCAGCAGTCATCCACAAGGCCTATGTTGATGTGAATGAAGAAGGCACCGAAGCAGCAGCAGCGACGGCGGTAACTATGAAGCTCACGTCGGTCATGCCAAGCCGGATACCGATTTTCAGGGCGGACCATCCATTCCTGTTCTTAATCCGCGACAACCATTCAGGCAGCATATTATTCATCGGCCGAGTGATGAATCCGAACGGATGAGAAGCTTTGTTTGATAGACATCGCAGATTCGATTTCGAAACAGGTCTTTACTATTACCGAGCCCGGTACTATAATCCGTACATTAACCAGTTCTTGCAGACCAGGGAAACATAAGCGAGCGAGAAGAATGAGGAAAAAAATGAAAAATAGAACTTTTCAAAGAGATGTTATCCTGGCATGTGCCCTTTCAATTTGTCTAATGACAAATTATGCAATGGCAATTGAGAAACCTTCCGACGCAAAAGATAATTATCTTTCAATTGAACAATCTTTGCTGCCTATTTTTTCCGAGCGATATTACACAAACGAAAATTACCCCTACAATCGCATCAATCCGGGTGTCAAAGATTATATACATTTTTATTTGGAAAAGGATAATTCTGTCGGTAAACTCAGTGCTAAGGCAATATCACTACTGGGATATGTTGGAAACAAGGATGATATTCCATTTGTTGATAGCTTTCTCCAGAAATTTCTGATAAATTCGGACCGTGAACGCTTGCTTGATACTGCCCACATTGCCAATGGAGCAGGCTGTTTTTCGGGCATGATGATCAAGCGTAAAATCAAGGGGCAAAGTCGTTTTTCAAAAAATACGCCGACCCCTCGGCATGGGTATCCCCGGAAGATGATGATCTAATAGTAATTAAAGATGCCAGATATGCTTACAGCGTGTTTATGATAAAAGCCTACCATTTTTCAAAAGAAGGTTACGTTCTTCAATCCCTTCAGACGAAATCAACTACAGGGGTTCCGTATCGTCATGAATCCGAATTGGATAATTTAGGGAAACTGAAAACAGATCTGTATACCCTAAATATGAAAGGCGGATTCAACTCCCAAGTGCAACTGAGTCAAATCCTGTTTTGTTATCCAGTTAATCTTTTCCG
>JABMRO010000506.1 GCA_013202635.1 Planctomycetota bacterium | reverse complement strand
GTCATCATCTTTGATTTCTTTGAGCATCTTGTGAATCAGCAGAGCCTCATTAAAAGTAGAAGCCACTTCCGCAACAAAAATCGAATAGTCGGCTGTCGCATAGGGCTGATTCTTATTGGAATAATAACTGTGCATCGCATGACCCAGCTCATGAGCCAAAGTACTTACATCATCATATTGGCCGTTATAATTCAAAAGTATGTAAGGATGAACATCATAAGCGCTGCCGTTGCAATAACCGCCCGAGCGTTTGCCCGGCGTCGGATAAACATCTATCCATCGCTCCTTGAAAGCCTTCTCGACGACCCGGCCGTAGCTGCTACCCAACGGTTTCACCGAATCAAGCGCAAGCTTTTTTGCCTCATCGAACGTATATTTCAAATCAATGCCTTTAACAACCGGAGCATATACATCCGAATATTTTAACGTCTCTACACCCAACATTCGTTTTTTCAGATTCAGATAACGATGGAATGAATCAAGATTATTGGCTACATTTTCGATAAGAGCCAAATACACTTCCGTAGGAATATTATTCTCATCTAATGCGCTGTGAAGCGAAGAATCATAGCCGCGCGTGCGGGCGTAAAACATATCCTTCTTAACATTCGCATAAAGCTGCGTACCGAAAGTCCCTTTGAATTTGGTAAACGTATCCCAGAATGCCTGAAACACGGCCTCGCGGTCCTCTCGATTGGGCGAAGCCCGATGCTGGGCATATCCTGCCTTGGTCAGTTTGGCCTTAGTACCGTCACTTAACATAATCTCAGGATAAGGCAGCTCCGCATTACTGAAGACCGAAAAAATTGAGGATGGCCCGCCGGCCAACAAGCTCGCTTCGGCAAGTATCTTCTCTTCTTTATCAGATAACGTATGAGCCTTCGTACGCTGTATGTCATATAACGGCATCTTATAGATTTTCAGGCCGCGATTCCGTTCAATAAACTTATCGATTTTATCCTTATCCATCCCGGCAATTTCCGGCCTGATAAATGCAGCCTTCGAACTGTAATCAGTGCTAAGCTGCTGGATTTCCTGCTTCATCGCCAGATACTTCGAATTGCCAACGTTCTCATCGGATTTCATATTAGCATAGCTGTACAGACGTCCAAATTCTTTCGATACACTGCTGCTAAACTTCAGGCAAGCCAACAACTCAGATGCAGAACTTGCTAATTTGCCTTTGTACCCGCTCACTTCATCAAACCGCTCAACGAGCTCTCGCTTGCCCGTATTCCACGCTTCGTCCGAAGAGTAAAGGTCTTCCAGATTCCATTTGTATTTATCAGAAATTTCCGCTCTTTCACGAGTTTGGGCTAAAACCTGCGCAGGCGAAAATGTAACAACTGTAATCAATAAAATAATGACATTCAGAACTTTGTTCATAATTGTCTCCCCGTTGAGTAAATTTCATCAAATATCTTTACGGTTATAAGCTGCTAAACCAGACAACATATTTTAATACCCCCGGCAGATTATTTCAATCGTGCAACTTCAGAATTTCACAATTAGCCGATTACGATTCACGCCTCAGGTGCTCCTGCGCCCAGATAGCAAGGCCCGAGCCCGCCAACAAAACCACTCCGAAAAGCAACTGAAGAATATTCAAAGATTCCCTGAAAACGACATAGGAAATTGCAAAGACGATAAACGGCTGCGCCAACATAACAAGCGCCGGGATTGTCGCCCCGATTCGCCTCATCGCCGAATAGTAAAGCGTATGGGATAATGCTATGGCTGTCGCCCCCGATATCACAACGCAAGCCCACTGCCAGGCACCCATTTTCAAGCAATCCCCCACCTCGCCGAACAACAGCGCAAGCACGAAAAGCCCCGCAACCGTATAAATGCTTATCACCGAAAAACCGTGGCGGGAGTCTATATCTCTAAAAGCGATTCGCACGGAAACTATATATACCGCCCACATAAAGCCCATCGCAAGAGCAATAACTATACCCGTTAACGTCCTGGCTGTAGCGAAATCCTTCTTGAAACACATCACGCCGATTACCCCCATCGCCGAAAGTACCAGCCCCGACCAGAAACGTTTGCTTCTGACTAATGCTCTTTCCTCGGCAAAGAATATTAACGAAAAACCCGCTATCCAGACAAGAGACGATTTCGCTAACAGAACCATAAAGGCAGGCCCGATATAGTAAAAAGCACAGGCGAACAAACTCTGCATAATGACATTCGCCACACCGGGCACAACAGCCCTTCGCCAGACCCTTGTATTAAGCCGGCCTTTCTTGATGGAAAACACAAGAAATGGCAGCCACACCAGAGACGCCACCGAATATCGCAGAAGGTTCTGTGTCCAGGAATCCAGATACCCAGTCAGATATTTTATAAAGATCGGCCCTAATGACCAGAAAGTCAGCGCACCAATGCAGGCAAACGTTGCCTCGAAATCAACTTTTCGTATCTTACCGTGATCACTCACCAGGAAACTCCAGCTCTTCAGTCAAGATTTGGCCACAATATAAGCGTAACCCACCACCTAATCAATCTTATTGCGCTTTAAGGCGAGAATCTGCTCCAAAGCCCAACTGTTTTATCTCTACTCCGGAAAAACTCGCCAGGCTATAGGCGCCGAAAATAATGGACAAAAAAAAGAAACTTGCCTAATAATTTTGCTTCTCGGCATAAATAACTTATATTTTTGATAGATTGAGGCCTCAGCTTCTGAGGAATTGATCGCTGGACAAACAACTTCATTTTACAAAATTGCGGGGGGGACTATATGCAAACCAAAATGATGAAAAGCCAGCTTGCTGTAATAGGTGATATCGATCCAAAAGCAAGTATGCCCGGATGTGCCAACTTCGACTATCATTACGACAGTTGCTTATTTCGAGATGGGTGTTTAGTGCAACAAGGTAAACGATGCGATTATTTTGAGCGTGCCGTTTTGCCGGCGATTGACGATAACATCATGGGTGAGCCTTAAATTAAGGGCGGTAAATTTAACTATTGGAACGATATTATACCTCAAGACGAGTTCGGAGACTCTATGGGCGTAAAACCTCTTTTGGGTAGTCCTTAAATCCTCTTATCCACTCCGGCCATTCGCTTGCCCGAAAACCGCCGGACGATGTATCCGGACGATGTATAAGGGCCCGACGTATTAAATGTCTTATACCGCTTTAGCATCCACAATTCCATAAGCCCGACCTTCCTAAATTCCGGACAAACAGCCATTTGCTGATAAAGGGAATGCTCTCGATTAAAATACGAAATTCTCCTTGATAATCGCGAGTAATAATCTATAATCCTCTAATGTGTTATACCATACGGTTTAGTGAGGTGTAATCATGCCGAAGAAGGGTTTTACACTCATAGAGCTGCTGGTAGTTATTGCAGTCATTGCCCTGCTGATGGGTATCCTTCTGCCGGCTCTTAATATAGCACGAGACCAGGGACGCAAAGCATCTTGTATGAGTAATATGCGCCAAGTAGGCATAGCCCTGGCAATGTATCAAAATGAATACGAAAAAACTCCCCCGAAAACACACGCCGTTTACGACTACGCCAGCCCTGCCGCTCCGGACAATGTCCTAAAGCTGTTGCGTCCATTCGTCTCCGCCAGGGAACCGGAGGCAGCAACTCCGGTATACGCCTGTCCGGCCCTTAAAGCAAATCCGAACCTGGCCTATGCCCCTTCCCGTGTCAGCAGCACCGGGTACCTGGTAAATTCTGTCGTCATGGGCCGGCGGGTGGCGGCCATTCCCAACCCCGGCAGAATCATCGCTATACAAGAAGGATGGTCTCTGTCCAATCATCTCTGGGTCCAGCCTGAACCGAACAACCGTTCCCTGGCCGCTCTGGAAGGGCGGGAGAAAACCACGTATCAGGAATGGCATATGTTTGCCAGTCAAGGCGATCACTCCTCCTGGTTTACCAAAGAACGCCGCGAACAGACCGCAAATGTCCATAACAAAGGCGGCAACTTCATCTTTTCTGATGGCCATGCCGAATACAGAAAATACTGGGATCGTAACAGCGGTGATTATGGTCTTGTCCATCCCATAACAAAAAACAGTGTTCCCTACCAACCGACCCGTGCAAGCACCACTACGACTCTCGAAGCAGCTTTTTAGCTGAGGTGTCTTACTATGATTTTATCAAAGCATTCTATCTCGCAGGTGTCTCGAAGGAGATATTTGCCCCCCACCGCCATCGGACTGAACGGCCTACTAAAAAGCCGTCTTTTGCTTCTGACCTGTTTGGGAATGGTTTTTCTGCTTCTAAGTTGTGGTAAGAAGTCGCCGTCGCAGGCGGACGCGACAGCCGAGCTGGCTGCCAGTTTCGAAGGTTCCCCGGCCAAAGAAGATGTTATTAAAGCCAATGCCGCCTTCATGGAAGGCCGCTATAAGGAATCCCTGAATCTGCTCCACAAAGTCGTCGGTAGTGGAGCTTTGACCGAACGCCAGAAAAAGGCAATGGCTGGTATTGTCGGCCAGCTTCTTAAGGCGGTCCATGAAGACCCACAACTTTCTAAAGATATACAGCTCCATCGTTTGATGGAGCTGTTAGTCTTGAGAACTATGGGTGAGACCTGAAGAATCTCAGAGCATGTTAACTGGGACAGTCCAAAAACGGACAAACTCAGGCCGAAGGGCATCTGGCACAGGACACGGTGTTTTTAACGCAAAATCCCCTCTCCGGGGTACTTGCAGAAAATTTTTCTTACGGAGCAAATAAAATCACGAACCTCATTTAAGAAAAATCGTAAATGTTATCAAATTTGTATGTATTAATGGTTATGAACAAAATATTGGGCTTTCTCAGACCTCGAACAATAGACATCTCGTGTGGGCCTTTGTTTTCGCACATTAAAGGAAACAAGCAAGTATGTGGGACGAAGAAAAAGAATTCGAGATTTTAGAAGAGGTTCAAGAGTACGACCTGGATGACGAAACAATCGATGATTTTCCCCACCCCGAATTGAATCCATCTGCCGACGAAAATGAAGATAATGATGTTTTTGAATATGAAGCCGATTTTTACTACGATGATGAAGAATACGAATAGCGGCTGCATCTTCTCCTGATTAAAATATCATTCTCGACATTAACATGAACCGCTGGTAGCCGGAGCGGCATCGTCCACCTCTATAAATCTGCTCATTTACTCGCTTCTCGAGCCACGAGGTGTAGGGCCGGATTTATATCACCATTAATTTCTGTATGGGTGGCACTCTTAATTTCTCTGCGAACTATGCTCTGCGGAACGCTACACATAGCAGGGGTAGCTCGCCATGTAACGCTCTCAATTTAAAGTGTCTCACAGGTCCTATAAATCAGGAAATAGTGGTCTGTCGCAACTCAATTGATGGTTGTCATTGAGAGCAGATCCCTTCTTGCTTTCGTAAGAAAGCAGGGGGTCGACGAAGCAATCTCGACTATTTACAGATAGAGATTGCCGCGGCCTTTTTCAAAGACCTCGAAATGACATTTTCTCAAATCATGTGCGAAACAGCACTCGTCTTGGGGATTATCATGGGTGCATTTTATGCCTTCGCCTCTAAACTACCCCTTGGGGAGGATTTTTGGCCCGGAAATTCACCGCTTATTAGGCCCCTCTCATTTTGATTTTCCAATTCCTATGCTATACTTTATATAGGGTTGGTTTCTGCAAACAAGCCCTTCCGATAATTCGTTTGAAGCTGACTAATT
>JABMRO010000505.1 GCA_013202635.1 Planctomycetota bacterium | reverse complement strand
GAACATAGACACCCTTGCCCTGCTTTACGAATTCCAGCAGGTTCTCTTTTGCCTGACCAGTGATAGTCGGGCCCCTGTTGAACCTCGTTAGCAGAATAACGTCGTACCTTCCCAGAGCGGTATTTGATTCGAGGATCAGGGGATCTTCACATACCTTGACATCAAAACGAGGTGAAGATACTAATACCTCGCGTGTCTTTTCAGAGATTTCACGCCAGTCATGGTAGGGCGCCACATCATCACCTGCAATTAGCAGCACGCGGATCAGGTCTTGTTGTTTGGGCTGTGCTGCCACGTCGGCCTCTATACAACACACTACTGCCAACAATGCTGCAAAAGCTAATAGTCGAACACTTCGCATAAAATACCTCCTTTGCGTTACTCAATTAAATTTCGGGTACTGTGTTACCCACTCTTACGTTTACACTTTATAGTTTCTGTTTAAGCACGAACTATCTTATCACTAATGACTGGAATTTCAAGACTTTTTCCAATGCTGATTTCCTTAAGGCATCTTGTAAACATCAATCAGGTCGTCCTCAAATACAGTTAATGTATCCTGTCGGAACTTCCTGAAATCATCTACATCGGGATGCCCTGCGAATGGAACCCAAAAATGCCTTCTGCTGGAATTGCGCCAGACTAAAGCGTATGCAATTTTGCCGGCCACGGGGTCGTTTTTTAAGGGTTCGAGCAATTGCCTGGTAAAGAAATATGTCGGGCTCTCGGACGGCAGGCCATTGCCGGGGCCAACCTCTGTTAAGGCGGCAATCTTTCCCTTCAGTTCGGCAAGTTCAACAACAATTCGTGCACTGGCAGCGATCGATTTGCCCTGTCCGGAATAGTTGTCTATGCCGATGATGTCCACATATGCGTCTCCCGGATATCCGGATTCCAGTGCAGTGAAAGAGTTCTTATCTGTGTTCAGGGCCAGAGGCGTG
This sequence comes from Planctomycetota bacterium, assembly GCA_013202635.1. GTDB lineage: Bacteria > Planctomycetota > Phycisphaerae > Sedimentisphaerales > Anaerobacaceae > NIOZ-UU13. The sequence goes on along the minus strand of JABMRO010000505.1, from coordinate 2,296 downwards.
TAAGCATAAAGCAGGTTATGCACGCCTTTGGTATCACGCAGATATTCCACAGTAAAATGCCATAGCTTGATGAAATCCCGTCCGTCTCCTCTGATAGCCCACCAGAATCTACGCTGGTTGTTCTCATGCCAGGGACGAAAGATAATCGGTATTGCACGTCCCTTCTTGTCTTTCAGCTCATTCAGAAACTCAACAAAAATATCCAGACGCCTTTTAAGCTCTTTGTGATGCGAACCTCCCGGGATAATGTTGGGCACGGCATTGGCCTGAGCCGATCTGTCAAGATAGCCACGTCCGGTCACAGGATTACTCATGTGCCAGCTTATGGTGTTAATGCCGCCCCGTTCATATGCCTGCCTAATCAATCTTTTCAAGTGGCTGAACTCGACACCGTCGAGATTTTTATTTCCGCCCAAGCGTCCTATGTCCCATCCATAGACAGCCGGGTATGAGCCGGTAACACTTTTCACATCGGACCTGCCATCTTCGGCAGACCAGCCAACACCATATGCAGTGCTGTCCTGATGGCCAAAGAGCAGTTTCGATTTGGCCAACTGACGGAGATTGTAGAACAGGGCCTTGGTTTCTTCCGTGGCCTCTTGGTCTGTGATGCCTCTGTCACGGTACTTCTGAGCACGTTGATTGTCTCCGGCTGTTTGTTTGTTGTTCTGGTTGCTATATGCAGGTAGTATCTGCGTTACTTCCGTGAGGGCAAATGTGCACAGAATTATTAATGTCAGATGTCGTATAGTCATTTTCCAACTCATTATATCTAAATAATACTCTCTGGCAACGCCTCGTGAGAAAATCCTAAGCCGGTTTCATTCGCTGTCGGTTTATGAGGTTTATGATTGTTAGAGGCGTGAGGATTTATTTTTTTCTGCGGGGGCGGAAATTGCGTGAAGGACGTCTGCTAGATTTGCGCCGATGGGAGATATGTTTAAGGTCGGGTTCGTTGCCCTGCCAAACGGGCTTAATACGATTGGTGTCGATTACGGTCTTTAATTTTTGCAGGTCCTTTTTTGTGAAGAAGGTCAGAGCGATGCCCTTTCTGCCCATTCTTGCTGTTCTGCCGGTGCGGTGTGTATAGTCGTCGGTGTCGGCGGGAAAATCGTAGTTGATTACGTGGGTTGCGTGGGTGAAGTCCAGTCCACGGCTGGCGAGGTCCGTGGCGACCATTATTTTGATTTCCATTCTTCGAAATCGATTGAACAGTGACGTCCGTTTGGACTGTTCGAGTCCTCCGTGGATGATTTCGGTGGAGGTAAGTTTCTTTTTTAGATGGTCGTGGAGCTTTTCAGCGTTACGTCTTGAATTGCAGAAGATTATGGCCTGTTTTGGCCGGGCCTCGTCTAAGTAATTAAGCAAAGATTCGCGTCGATTCTTGCTGTTAATCTGCAGGAAGTGGTGCTGGAGATTCTGTGGTGCTTTCTGGCCCTTATTCAGGGAGATGGCGAAGGGGGTTTTGAGGTACTTTTGGGCCAGCTTTTCAATCTCTTTGGGCATGGTTGCGGAAAACATAAGGGTCTGGTGCTCGTGTATGAGGCAGGAGATGATGAATTCGACGTCTGAGATGAATCCCATATTGAGCATATTATCTGCTTCGTCGAGTACGAAGGTTCTGACGTTTGACAGGCTAAGCGTGCTGTTGCGGAGTAAGTCGATGAGCCTTCCGGGGGTGGCGACGAGGATATCGACTCCATGATTCAGCTTTGCTTTTTGGATGTGGATGGAAAAGCCTCCATAGACGGCATAAGGTTTGATGTTGGTTCGCCTGGCGATTTCGGCGATTTCTCTGACGTATTGCAGTGCCAGCTCGCGAGTAGGGACGAGAATCAGAGCTTGGACAGCTTTAATGGAGGTGTCGACCATCTGGACGAGTGGAACGGCACATGCGGCGGTTTTTCCGGAGCCTGTTTCAGCACGGGCGATGATGTCTCTCCCGGCCAGAACATGAGGGAAGGTTTTTTCCTGGACGGGCGTCAGATCGACGTACTGCATGTCTCTTAGTCCGGCAAGGATTAGCGGTTTTAAGTCAAGGTCTGTAAACTTCATTTTTCTTTGTCTTTCGCACCATCAGCACACCCAGGACAAGCGATAAGGGTGTGTCCGGTTGTAAAATTAGAGCCGGCAGGAGTCCACTTTCCACTTTAATATTGTTTAAGCAAAACTCATTATATCAACCCGAACGCTTAATAGCGAGCAAAGATAAACAAATACACCACATGGGCAAAGTTTAAGCCGTTTTCTCCTTGGTTCCTGCGTAAAGCTCGTACTTCAGCAGACGGCACTCGAT
>JABMRO010000504.1 GCA_013202635.1 Planctomycetota bacterium | reverse complement strand
TTGAAGTAGGCGTAAAGGGCCTTCACGTCCCCGAGTGCACCGCTATGAATGGCTTTGACAAGGTCGGCATAATGAAATACGTGGCGGCCGTTGAAGCCGGATAACAAACCAATTCCCTTTTGTCTCATCTTGTCCTCGAGGGCGAGTATTCGGCGCACGCCCGGCGGATCGGTGGCACATGGTTTCTCCGCGAAGATATGAACGCCTTTCCTGACCGCGTATTCAATATGCTCCGGCCGGAAACCCGGAGGCGTGCAAAGCAGGACGTAGTCAATACCGGAGTCGATTACTTTCTTGTAGGCATCCAAACCCGCAAAGCAATGGCTCCGTTTTACTTTGAGACTGTCTTGAATCGCCTTGTTGCTATTTTTAAGTTTCGACAACCGAGCAAAGCTCCTTTCAACCTTTGCCATGAAAATGTCGCCCATCGCTACCAGTTCAACATTCGGGCCGGCCATCATCGCATCTCGAGCAGCCCCGGTGCCGCGTCCACCGCAGCCTACAAGTCCAACGCGGATTCGGTCGTTGTTTGCTCCGAATGCATATGTGGCAACGGAGAATCCTGCCAGGGCGGTGACTTGGGTACTGGTCTTGAGAAAGCGACGACGTGTCATTGTATTTTTGTCCGGTTTCATAAGTTAGTGCCTTTCTTTTTTTAAACTGATTATTATCATCTTTTAAGAATAACCGATAAGAAATCAATCCACAACATATCTCAACTCAACAATGCCAATAGGCAATTTTATGTTGAGTAAATCATTATTAAGTTTGTTTTTGTCCATGATCATGTACCACCACGTTACAGACACCTCTGATTGCTAGCAAAACATTGGAAAGCAAGAGCATTGTGCAAGCCCATCAGGGAAAAGACGAATGCTGCGACTTTTTCGATAGCGGCCAGCCGGGAAGCTTATCGCACGATTGGAGTGCAAGGATGGCAAAAGCACTGCCGAAATTTGAAAAGTAATGACGGCTGTCATTAGCGGGTGAACGACAAAACCACTTTCCGCTGACTCGCTGATTGTTCAGAAGCCAGTTTATTCCGCGTATCAGTCGTGGATCCTTACCCGCCACGCCCATTTCACGGGCAACAATTATAGTGAAACCCGTGGCGTATGCATCGCTGGTCTTCGTATCGTGCGGCTTGCCGTCCTTTCGCTTGAGGCCCTCCCAGTCCGCCAACAGGCCGGGTGTGGACCATCCACCGTCGGGACGTTGAAGTGCAAGCAATTCGTTGAGTGTCTTCGTGCGCCCCTGATCGTTCATCAAATCCCCGACATAACATGATGCCCAGGCAATCATCGCCCGATGATGTAGTGACAAAGGTGGATTGTTCTTCAAGAATCTGCGTATTCCCTCAAGGCCCTGGCGGGCTTCATTTGTCTCGACATATCTATTCGGAGCAATTCCCGTAATCAACGCCGCAAGCGTAACGCCGTAGTGCTCATCGTATTCTGTTGGTGGATAACCGTCATTACGCCAGTTCCAACCTCCATCGTCTCGCTGGAAGTCCCACATCACCCTAAGAGCCTGGCGTGTAACAGGATGCAACCGGCCAGTGGTCTGTAAATCATTGAAGGTAAGTCCGGAAGCCACAACCACTATCTCCTGCACATCTCGCGGAGGTTTCTTTTTCCATCGCTTGGTGACATACTCCTCAAACAAACTACGAACTTCTCCTGAATCCTTCAAGAACGAACTTAGAGCGGGCCTCGCATACATATATCCCATGTTCACATGACATGCCGCACAGTTGCGTGACTTCTGCCAGTGAAGTGAAGCTGTATCGAGATAACGGGCTGCTTTCTCGGGAGAAAAAACACCCGCAATAGGCTCGTCAGCAGTGATCTGACCGGGATCAACGACATTTTCAAGCGTAACCACATCATGAGCCAATCCGAAGCCGGGAATAAGGAGGACAAGGCACCATCCAGTGATGAATGAGCCATATCTTCTGAATGGCAGCGTTTCAGATTGGTTAGTGTATAAAGGCAATAAAGCTGAGTTCCACATACAGATATGATTGTACAAACCGGATTTAATGTGTCAAGAAAAAAGGCATCAGACTGATTCTTGTCCGCCACCAGCAGTTTGCTATAATTAGACAGAACCTGGTAGAATGGCTACCCGAACCTAAGGCTGGTGATGCTGCTTTTGCACAGGAAAATTAAGAACACTGCCCAAGGGCCTGATACAATAAAACTTACTCTTAGGAGATGATACGATGCCACCCATTAACGACCACTTCAGACAATGTCGCGGCCGGCGGGGGCCTGCTTAAGATACGCCAAGCCCGGTGGCAGTCGATCCTTTGCTTTCTGAAGCATGCTGCAACTTGCCAATAGAATTGTCATAATCGAATATCCTACTTGTCGGAGATAAAGTCTATTTGTTCGCTGTGTTAACATAAAAGTCCTCAGATTGGCCTGTCCAATATTATTATACTTAGAGATAGAACTTTCCCCTATAAAAAAAACAGGTCCAACCCTGATTTATATAAAGTAACCTATGGTTAAAATAACATAAGACATATAACGTTTTGGTAAGCTCTTGCTTTCTGAAGGCTAGCGGCCTATTTCAGTTATATGTGAAGGCCAACGGAAGCGCCTCGAATGTAAGGCGTCAGGCTCAGGAGGCACCCCCAAAATGGCTCCATTTTTTTGAGTTGTATAATACCAGAATTCTTCGATAAGCTACCTCTTTTAGGAGCTGGAAAACACCCTGATTTTCAGGTGACATCGTGGTCGAGTAGACGTAATATGGCGTTTTCATTTAGGCATACTTTGTATTCCCTGTTTCTCCTCTCTTTCGATTGAGGAGTGTCACAATATGCTGCCATATGAAAGAGCTTCAACGCCCCTCACAGAACCGGACTTGAAGATTTCCCTCATCCGGCTCTTCAGCATGTTTCACAGCAACGTCAATGGTCAATAAAATTTGTGCACAATGTGCGGCAGCGGTAGAGGATAATGCTCTAAGTATTCTGTAAATCGTTCCCAACTCCATTGGTTACGTTGACTGCGTCGATTGAGCCAGTTATGTAACATTCGCATCACTTGATAACGGAATACCTTCAACATTCTGCTGTTACCACTGACACCATAGTATTGATAGTGACCACGCAGTTTTGACGCAAGTATTAGCCACCATTCTTTGGTTTTACACCAATTCCGTACACATCTGAGCCACTCATTCATGGCCCGACATGCCCTATGAAATCGCTTAGCACTCGTACGGCGACTTAACATATACCAGCCTTCACGAGTGCGAAACC
>JABMRO010000503.1 GCA_013202635.1 Planctomycetota bacterium | reverse complement strand
TCCGAGAAAATCGCAGCTTAACTAACTGATAGGGGTAGTTTGCAGGTTTTTGGTTTATTATTGTGGAAAACGGGTTTGAAGGTTTTTTTACAACTTTTTTCATTTTTGGGAATATATTCCTATAATCTGCGCTGAGTCAGGTAAGAATCCGTGAGAGAATTGATTTTATTTAGACTAAAACGGCCAATTCAATTGTGTTACAGGTAACGAACGATCGTTCCAAGAGAAAATACGCAGGATTTAGATGATAGAAGATAAGCTGCTTATCTGGAGATTTAAGCACGGCAGCAGTGATGCCCTGGGCCGTATCTATAAGAAGTACAAGGACAATCTGCTAAGGCTGGCATTTGCTCTGCTGAACGACAGGGCCGCCGCCGAGGATATTGTGCACGATTGTTTCGTATCAATTGCCCAATCTCCGGAGAAATTAAAAATCAGCGGCAATTTCAAGAGTTATCTGGCAACGTGTGTCGTTAATCGTCTGCGTAACGCAAATAAAACCAGGCAGCGGCGGGAAGTTGTCGGACAGAGCAAAGCCGGGACAGAGGTGTCACATTTAAAAAGGCCGGAACAATGGATTATCGACAGCGAGCAATTAAGGCTATTGAACAACGCGATGGCACAGCTTCCGTATCAGCAGCGAGAAGTAATAATCCTGCACGCTCAGGGCGAAATGAAATTTAAGGCAATTGCCGAACTGCAGGGCGTTTCAATTAACACAGTCCAGAGCAGGTACCGTTATGGACTGGATAAACTGCGGTCAATCTTAAATAGCGAGGTGTAAATATGAGACCGGCGGAAAATATAGAAAAGTTACTTAAAGATATAAACATCGATACAAATGTCAAAACAGACAACGCAGTTCTTGATGATGTCATCGAGGCATTTGAAAAATCGAAAAAACAAAAATCGGCTCTAACTGAGCCAAATATCTGGAGAATAATTATGAAAAGTCCAATTACAAAATTAGCCGTTGCGGCGGTGATAATTATTGCAGTTGGAATCGGCATGTATTATTTCACCGGTGATGGCACAACTCCAGCGTATGGTATTACCGACGTGCCGGGATTGCTTCGTGATGCAAAGACGCTCCATGTCAAAGGGAATTGCACGTACCACCTGAAAGGACAAAAACCCATCTCGTGCCCCGTGGAGTACTGGGTCGATTTTGATAATCTACGCTTTCGTAAAAGGGTAGTCTATCGACTCAGAACAAGAGAGGGCGGATTTTCTGACACGTGTAGGGAATACGAGGACGTTTCCGATACGACATATAGAATGAGCATCGACCATACAGACAAGACTATCAGCTATCTCAGAAGCACTCCCTTTCGGATCAGATTCATAATGAGAACCCTCGAAGAGAGAGACAAGTTTTTGAGGCACTTTTATCTTGGGATCGATCAATTGGAAGGTTTCGAAAGAGTGGACCAAGAAGAAATCGATGGGGCAATGTTTGACATATGGGAAAAGAAGGAAAACGATTCAAGGCGGATAACCAAATATTCGATAAATCCGGAGACGGGGAAATTGGGGCGCTATTTCAGAAGATATTTCTATGGTCGTTATTTTGATGAGAAGAGAATGAAAGATGGAAATCGAGATCCCTTCGTATTGCTGAACGAGAATGAGCACGAGTGGCACGAGTATATGATAACGTGCATCGAACGCGACAAACCCCTATCCGATGACATCTTTAGCATGAAACCGCCCAGTGGTTACACGGTTACAACCTGCAAGATGGATGCGCCTGACGCGCGTCCGTATTTCACAACTGCTGTGCCTACTGCGCCCGATATGAAGGTATATTTTCGTTACACACTCGGCGAGGACGGCAGTGTTATCGTGGCCTGGAGCATCAAAGGCGACGGCTTCTCAGATTCACAGGCAGCCTTGTTTGAGGATCTTGAGCGTGGCGGCCCTTTGCCCGAGTTCAAGTTCGTGCCGTATGCTATGCATCCCAACTTTAATGTATATAGGAAGATAAATGAATCCATTACTTACTTTGGTCGCCATCTCGCACATACGAAGAAGAAGGATGTTCACTATGAATGGAGCATCTACATTCCGGATTCCGAACCGCCGAGAAAAAGCTATCATAACAGGGGTGTCGTGCTGTATGACGC
>JABMRO010000502.1 GCA_013202635.1 Planctomycetota bacterium | reverse complement strand
GAACGCTGTAACGCCTTTGATTGACAGGCTCTGCAAGCGGATTCCGACAGGAGGTAAGCCCGGTGCTTAAAATAAAACACTTTATCCAGCAAAGCTGGCTGCTGATTGCGGCTTCGTTTTTCTTTGGATTGCTGATAGCCGTCACCAGCGCCGCCCTGTCGCCAAGGATAGAGCAGAACAAAATTAACAAACGTAATCGGCTGGTAGGTGCCCTGCTGCTGCAAGCCAAAGACTTTGTTCCCGTAGAGGGGGGAATCGAAATTGAGTCGATCCAGGGCAAAAAAGAGACCGTTGAAGTCTTCAGGGCCGTCTCGGCCGCAGGCGAATGTGTCGGCTGGAGTTTTAATGCAATCGGGCCGGGTTTTGCGGACAAGATTGAGCTGGTAGTGGCTGTGGATAAAAATTTCGAAAAGTTCGCAGGTTTCGATGTGCTGGCAAGCGCCGAAACACCCGGCTTCGGTAACCAGATAAAATTCGATTACTTCCGGGACCAGTTCAAAGGTGCGCCGGCTGAAGGTCTCAAGCTTGAAACATCAGGTGACAATACAAAAATTGATTCAGAAATCATCGCGATAAGCGGTGCCACCATAAGCAGTGAGGCGGTCGTTGATATAATTAATAATGCCATCACCCAGATTAAAAAACAGATACAACAAAAAGGACTAATCGGCAATGACAGGCAAAACTGAGGCCAAAGCTACAGCTTACAGGCAAACGCTGCTGGCCGGTTTGTGGCGTGAAAATCCGGTCTTTCGGCTGTTATTAGGAATGTGTCCGACGCTGGCGGTTACCGCTGCGGTCAAGCCGGCCTTTACTATGGGTTGCTGTGTTATATTTGTGCTTGTCTGCAGCAACATTATAATCAGCCTGATGCGCGACCTTCTTAAACCGCATCTGCGAATACTGATGTTCACGCTGACAATAGCAACGTTTGTCACCATCGCGGATTTATTCCTGAAGGCTTTTGTGCCGGCGATGAGCGAGACACTCGGGCCTTACGTCCCGCTGATTATTGTCAATTGCATCATAATTTGCCGTGCCGAGGCTTGTGCCAGCAAGAACGGCATTGTTATAAGTATAATCGACGCCGTGGGAATGGGTGTAGGTTTTACAGTTACGCTGTGCATTTTGGCAAGCATCCGTGAGTTGTTATCAACAGGTAAGATATTCGAAATGCAGTTGATGCCCGAAGCATTTGTGCCCTGGGCAGCGATGAGCATGCCCGTGGGAGCATTTATAACTTTGGGTCTTATGCTTGGATTGGTAAACAAGGTAACCAACAAAGAAGCTTAAAGGAGAAGTTTTATGGATACGCTTAACGTTTTACTTATGGGCTTTATATCCATCGTGATAGTCAATAACCTCGTATTCACGAAGTTTCTCGGTATCTGTCCGTATCTCGGAGTTTCCGGAAGAATCGACATGGCCTTCGGTATGGGCATGGCGGTGACGTTTGTTGTTACACTGAGCGGTACGTTGACCTGGCTGATTGACCATTTGATTCTGATTGGCACGCCTCTGGAAGTAACCCGGTATGTCTGCTTTATATTGGTTATCGCAGGTGCCGTGCAATTAGTCGAAATGTACCTACGGAAATTCTTCCCCTCTTTATATGAGAGCTTCGGTATATTTTTACCGTTGATTACAACAAACTGTGCGATATTAGGATTGTGTTTGTTTATAAACCTCTGGGGCATTGACTCTCTGCTTGAAGCTGTGGTTCTGAGCTTCGGCGCCGGAATCGGTTTTACGATGGCGATTTGCATTATGGCCGGCATTCGGGAAAATCTAAATATGGCTGACGTTCCGAAGTGTCTCAAAGGTGCACCGATTACGTTGATTACTGCGGGTATCCTGGCCCTTGCCTTTATGGGTTTTGCGGGAATGATAAGATGATTTTAGGCAGTGTATTGGAATTATGGAGTAGTGCCTGGCCGGCCGGGCTTACAATGCTCGGTCTGGGCAGCGGCTTTGCGCTGGTATTGTTGATAGCAAGCGAAAAGCTCAAAGTTGAGGTTGACCCGAAGATAGAGCAAATACACGAGGCTCTGCCGAATCTCGACTGCGGTGCCTGTGGATTCGCCGGCTGCGGCCAGTATGCCAAAGCGGTACTGGAAAATCCCCAACTATTAGGCAAATGTGCGCCCGGTGGACAGGAAACATCCGCGAATATCGCACAGGTATTGAATCTGCAAGTCAGCGATTCAGGCCCCCAGCATAGACCGGTCGTACACTGTCGTGCCCACACAGCAGACAAGACCTATCATGCAATATATCAGGGCATACAAACCTGCATCGCCGCCAACGCATTGGCTAACGTTCAGGCCTGTGGATTTGGCTGTCTGGGCTTCGGCGACTGTACGAGAGCGTGCAAGTTTGACGCCTTACACGTTGTTGATGGCCAGACTACCGTTGATTATGAAAAATGCACCGGCTGTACGGCCTGCTCAAAGACCTGCCCGCGAGGTCTGATTGAGATGGTTCCATTCACATCTGAGAATATAATGATTGTAGCCTGTAACAGCAAAGAGACCGGCAAGAGTACTCGGTCAATCTGTAAGGTCGGCTGTATCGGCTGCGGCATTTGTGTCAAACAAACGGATATGTTCTCGGTCAAAGATAATCTGGCCCGGATAGACTACACCAGATACGAGCTAAACGAGCAAACCGAAACCGCAATGAAAAAGTGCCCGACCAAGGTGATTAGCTATCGCGGCAAGACCGCCGAAAGTCTTCAGCAGCCTGCTGCAACAGCCGCCGATTCATAGAAGCGGTTTCAAAACTGCTTTCGTCGCGCAATCGGGCGAAATTTTCTCTCGCAAGGCGGAAGTTCAAAATCGCCGCAGGCGTAGCCAAAGCTACGTCGAGGACGAATTTTGTGCCGACAACGACGCGAGAGGAAATTGCAGCCGTTCGTAGCGGAAATTGAGTTTTGAAACAGCTTCTAAGTAATGTACACAACTCAATCCTTTTTTACATATTTCTCTGCGCCGGTGGTTTTGATAAGCTCAAACTCCGGCTGAGAAGTTATCAAAATCGCCTCGACACCGGGGATTTTCTCGATTAAAGCAAGGCCTTTTTCAACTCCCATTACACTTACAGCCGTAGCCAGTGCGTCGGCATTCGTTGCGTTATCGGCAATAACGGTTACACTTGAGAGGCCTTCGGTGCTTATTCCTGTCTTACGGTCTATTATATGGCTGTGGCGTTTGCCTTCGATTGGAATGAACTGCTGATAATCGCCACTGGTAGCTATCGCCCCGTTGGTCATTTTCAGCTTCAATAAAACTTCACGTCCGGCCGAATCTTTTCCCGTCTCCGGATTCTGCAGTCCGATTACCCAGTGGTCTCTTCCTTTTAATGGTGCGCCGAAGCATCGAATATCACCGCCGAGATCGACCATGCCCCCGAATGCCCCATGGCTTCGCATCGTCTCTACTGCCTTGTCAACAGCATAGCCTTTGGCAATACCGCCCAGGTCGAGCTGCATACCTTCAACGGCGAACTGCACCGTCCTGTTTTGTTCGTCAAGTTTCAGCTTCTCAAAACCGACTTTCGACTTAGCCTGAGAAATTTCATCCTGGCCGGGAAGGACTTGTTTGTTTTTGGCCTTACGAAACAGTTCCACCAGAGGCCCGACGGTAACATCAAATGCGCCATCGGTAAGTTTGCTGAATTCAATGCTTATTTGTAAAACCTCGTAGGTTGACTGGCTGAGCTGGACCGCTTTTTTGAACCCGTCCCTGTTTACACTGCTTATTTCCGAATTGTTCTTGTAGTCGCTCATCAAATCGTCAACTTTGTTGATTTGTGTAAAAGCGCTTTCTATACATTTCTTAGCTGCATCCGAATCTTCTGCTCTTACGACAACGCGGGCGAATGTCCCCATAACCAGCCGATGCCCGCTGTCCATCTCGATTTGCCTTCCCGGACCGGCAAATAAATAGAGCGCCATTATAACTAAACACGCGACAAAAACTGCAATCACGGCTTTGCCGATTTTTGTGCCTGTAGAAGATGTTTTCATAATACGATTGATAATTGATAATCAAGCGATAATCAATAGAAAATAATCGATAATCAGCTTATAATGCTTGTATGGGCAAAAAAAATGTGACAATATTGGCCGAGCGTATTGAGCGGGAGTTTCTCTCCTTTGTTCGCAGCCCCTCCAGATATATCGGCGGCGAAATAAACCAAATCAAAAAAGACCTCTCGCGATGTGAGCTGACAGTCGCGCTGTGTTTTCCGGATATTTATGAAGTGGGGACCAGTAACAGCGGCATAGCGATTATATATGACGTTCTTAACGGCCTTGATGGTGTCGCTGCCGAGCGGGTCTTTACGCCGTGGATTGATGCTGAGAACCTGCTGCGTGAGAAAGGAATCCCCCTCTTTAGCCTGGAGTCCAAAGCATCCCTCAAAAGCTTTGACATCGTGGGCTTTAGTCTAAGCAGCGAGCTTTGCTATACCAATGTGCTTAATATGCTCGACCTCGGCGGCATCGATGTCCGAAGCCGTAATAGAAGTGAGGGCGACCCGTTGATAATTGCCGGCGGCAGTATGGCTAATTGCTGTGAACCCCTCGCTGATTTTATAGATTTGTTTCTATTAGGCGATGGTGAAGAAGCCGCGGTCGAGCTTGTGCAACTGGTCAAAGCGCAAAAAATGGCCGGTGCGGCAAAAGAACAAATCCTTCTCTGCACCGCCAAGAAATTCGACTGGGCCTATGTCCCATCTCTTTATGAGTTCGAATATGAAGGGGCCAAAATAAAATCGTTTAAAGCCAATTCATCCGGATTGCCCCCGCAATTCAATAGCGCAGTCGTAGAAGATTTTGAAAATGCCGCCGTTCCGCATCGCCCAATAGTGCCGTTTGTACAGGCCGTCCACGAGAGAGTCAGTGTCGAGATTATGCGCGGCTGTCCGGGCCGATGCAGGTTCTGCCAGGCGAGCTTTTGCAGAAGGCCCGTCCGCTATCGCAGCGTTGAAAAAATTATCGATATCGCCAAAGCCTGTTATCACTCGACAGGATATGACACCGTCAGCTTGCTGAGTCTATCGAGTGCCGATTACCCTCAACTCGAAGAACTGGTCGCCGGCCTTGATGCGTATTTTCAGGATAAGCACGTGGGTTTATCACTGCCGAGCCTGCGCGTTGACAAGCAGTTGAAACTGCTTCCACAGTTACTGACCTCGGTGAGGAAAGGCGGCCTTACTATAGCCGTCGAGGCGGCAAGTGAAAAATTAAGACAGGTCGTCAATAAACCTCTCAAAGACGAAGATTTGTTCGCCGCCGTTGAAGCGGCATATAGGGCCGGCTGGCAGCGATTGAAATTATATTTTATGGTCGGCCTGCCCGGCGAGACCATCGAGGACGTAAAACAGATTGTCCAGTTATCATTCGAATTGGCAAAACTGCGAAAAAATATAGACGGCAAAACCGGCCAGATTAATATTGCCATAAGCTGGTTCGTACCTAAGCCTCATACGCCATTCGCCTGGTTGGGGCAAAAGCCGGTAAGCTATTTCGAGCAGGCAAAAGAGACGATAATCGATGAGAAGAGAAAGCTTCGTGCTAAATTCTTGCAGTTTAAGTTCCACAATATAAGATGCTGTGTACTGGAATCGGTGATTGGCCGGGGCGACAGGCGATTAGGTGACGTTATTGAAGCGGCCTGGCGAAACGGCGCAAAATTCGATTTGTGGGATGAATGTTTTGACTTCGAGATATGGCAAAGAGCATTCGATAAATTCGGATTAGATTTGGATAATCTCGCTCAGAGACAATTCGACTCCGATGAAATCCTGCCCTGGCAGCACTTAGGCGGCCCCGACAAAAAATATCTGCTCGGCCACCTTGAAAAAGCGACCAAAGAAGTGCATAAACCATAAGCTGTGCCTTTATACTCATTTTCTCCTATTCTCATTTACTCTTATTTATTTTTCTCTTGAAAAGCCGTATTTTGCGCTGTATTTTCCCCTTTCGCGAGTTGTATTGTTTTCAAACACCATGGCCGGACATTTTATCACGGCCTGGGTGCTTATGATTTGTGTCGCCAAGATCGTCTTACAGAAAAAATATAAAAAAAGAACAAAAGGTGAGCCGAAACTCATGAAGTTCAGGCGTCTTATCTTATAGAATTGGTGTTCTTTAGGTTTTATTCCGAAAGCATAACAGCAATCGTTATGTTGATTAGTACAGAGATATAAAAATGGGATTTTGGAAAAGAATAATTAGATATGTGGTAATAACGATCAATGAGCAAGGTTTTGAATATGAAGCGGGCGGAAAGCTGATTTCATGTAGCCAATGCGGAAATACAAGATTTTTTAAAGGTAAGGCACAATTAAATACAAAAGATATGACCATATGGGGTTTGGATTATTTCGATAAATCCGCAAAAACAATTTGCTGTACACAATGCAGTTTTACGTATTGGTTTGGCAAATCACCCGTAAACAGAACTTTATTGAAATAAAAAGGCAGCAGAATTATGTCGGACAGGACAGCATGTGAATATAAAATCGATAATGATTTCATTAAATGCAGCCATTGTAAAAATACGTATTTTTTTAAAGGCTCTGCAATGTTAAATACGGCCGGAATGACATTCCTGGGACTGGATTGGGCAAATCGTACCGCAATAACATTAATGTGTGAAAATTGTGGTTTAATACATTGGTTCGGTAAAGCACCAATCCCCGTAACAACATAAATTTTAATTAGCTTAAAGAAATGAAGTTACGTCGAAAGCATATTATCATAATCGCCCCGGGCATATTGTTGTTTGTAATTATAGCTTTTCAACGTTTAGCTCAATATCTTGTAAAACATCATGCCACAAAAATTGAATCCGATTACTTTATTATCGCAATCATCGTTTTTGGTGCTTTCCCTTTTACAATGGCGCTGCTTTACATTGTTTACAGCTATCTCCAACAGCTCAAAGAAAAACAACAGGCCGAGGAAGACAAAAAGTTTTACTCTGACTATATCGAAGGCGACCGGTGAGTTTTTTGTGATACGAAAATCATATAAATATGATAAGGCGGAAAAATGATTAAGGCCAAATACAAGCACACAAACCTCGTTGCCCGGGACTGGCGAAACCTTGCCAATTTCTATTGTCAGGTTCTCGGCTGTACTGAAGTTCCTCCGGAAAGGGCCGGTACCGGAGAATGGGTCGAACGCTGTACATCTGTTCCCGGTGCCGAGATCCGCGGCATGCATCTGCGGCTGCCGGGTTACGGTAACGATGGGCCCACACTTGAGATATTCCAGTACAACAATGCTCTGAACCGCCCGGAAACAGCTATCAATCGTCCGGGTCTTGCGCATCTTGCCTTCGAGGTTGAGGATGTCGAAGCGGCCAGAGACGAGGTAACAGCCGCAGGCGGTGCGTGCGTCGGCGAGATGGTCACTGTGGATATCCCTGATGCCGGCATAATCACATTTATTTATATGACCGACCCGGAAGGAAACATCATAGAGTTGCAAAAGTGGACACAGAAAAAGAGCGGCCACACAGAGAACTAAAAGATACAAATGATAGTTTTAACTGCAAGAAACTATGAACATTGATTTTAGAAATTCTTTTGCGAGATGGTACTTTTATATCACCCCCCTGTTCATTCTGCTTGATTTAATTTTTGGTATAAATGTACGAGTTAGTGCTCTTGAAACAATGCCGTTGTATAAGAACCTCTATTACGGATTCTGTATTCTCTGTGGCATCTGTATGTATATAATCCCCCGGTACTCGGCGGTTGTGGCGTTGTTCGAAAGCTCAATCAATATCATGATGCTCGTATTGGGCATATTTTTACCATACATCCGAACCATCACGGCGCTTATGGACGATGTGCTCGGCGCGGATTTTCAGGCTTTGGAAGAATCGTTAAAGGTTCAGCCGATGGTGAATCTTTTTATTGTGGGTTCCTGTTTGATACTCACTTTTAGAAAAAGTATTGAGACAATAGCAGGATCCTTCGGTTTCACTAAGCGAGCTTCCAAAAATAAATAGAATTAATATAGTCGGAAGTTAAATGAAGAAGGTAATGCTTATAATTCTCAGCACGTGCTTTATAATAGATGAGATTGGTAAAAGAACAGAATTAAGATGATAACAAATTGAGGAAATAATATGGGTATTCTTTGGGAAGTCGTACAGACAGGTCTGATGTATGGTCAGAAGCGAAAATCCGATTCCGTTGAGGACAGGGTACAGTTTCTCGAAAACCAGCTTATAAGGACACAGGACACATTACGTGAGCTGGTCAAGAAGATCGAGGAGATTCACGG
>JABMRO010000501.1 GCA_013202635.1 Planctomycetota bacterium | reverse complement strand
GTCCAGGCTCTGGGCTGCTTCAAGCATTTCCTTCTCAATTTGAGAAGCTAATTCAACCTTTTCGTACTCCGAATCACCGAAACGCACCGCCTCTCGGGCGGTCTGCCTCGCTTTTATCTGCTCGGTCAGGCTTTTACGAATCTCTTTTTTTATCGTTTCGGGTGTAATATTGTGCTCTTTGTTGTATTCTAACTGGATTTTACGGCGCCTGTTCGTTTCGTCAATAGCTTTTTGCATCGATTGGGTAACTCTGTCCGCGTACAAAAAGACAGTGGCATTGATATTTCGCGAGGTTCTGCCAATCGTCTGTATCAGCGAGGTCTGACTTCGCAAAAAACCTTCCTTATCGGCATCAAGGATTGCGACTGCTGAAACCTCCGGCAAATCCAGACCTTCCCGCAGCAGGTTTACTCCTACCAGTACGTCAAATTCGCCCTTGCGTAAAGCCCGCAATATCTCAATTCTTTCGAAAGTATCGATTTCACTGTGCAGATAACGGCACTTGAAACCTTTCTTAGTAATGAAACCGGACAGGTCCTCAGCCATCCTTTTAGTCAGCGTTGTAACGAGCGTTCGTTCCACAACTTTGACCCGTTTTTCAACCTCGCCCAAAAGGTGCTGAATCTGATTTGCGGCCGGATATACATAGATTTCCGGGTCCAGAAGTCCGGTCGGCCTGATGATTTGTTCGACAACTTCGTTATCACACTTTTCTATCTCAAACGGCGCCGGTGTAGCAGAAACAAAAATGACTTTGGCCCAGCTTTCCTGAAATTCCTCGAAGCGCAGTGGCCTGTTATCCAATGCGCTCGGCAGTCTGAAGCCGTGCTCTACCAGCGTTTCTTTCCTGTGCCTGTCCCCGGCCCACATCGCCCGCAACTGTGGAATGGTAACGTGAGATTCGTCGATAAATAAAAGAAAATCTTCCGGAAAATAATCAATCAGCGTATAAGGTCTGGCACCGGGCAGCAACCCCGCCAGGTGACGGGCGTAATTCTCCATCCCGCTGCAATAGCCGATTTCCTCCATCATTTCAATATCATACATTGTCCGTGCCTGCAGCCGTTGAGCTTCAAGAAGCTTGCCCTGGCCTCTCAGTTCAGCCAATCGCTGCTCAAGCTCGGTCTTGATACTCTCTACCGCAGAGCCTATTCTCTCAGACGGCATAATGTAATGCTGCGCCGGATATATAAAGAGCTGATCTTCGACGGCGAGGATTTCGGCGGATACCGGATTTATATAGCTTATCTTTTCTATTTCATCTCCGAAAAATTCGATGCGGACGGCAAAAGACTCGTAAGAAGGATGCAATTCGACCACATCACCGCGAACTCTGAATGTTCCCCTCTGGAAATCGATGTCATTTCTGGTGTACTGTATGTCGGCTAATTTGCCAAGCAGTTCATTTCTGTTACAATTATCCCCTGTGCGAATGCCGACAACGCTGGCCTTATAATCTTCGGGCGAGCCAAGACCGAAAATGCAGGAGACGGATGCGACGATAATACAATCACTCCTTGTTGAAAGACTGGTAGTCGTCGAAAGGCGGAGCCGGTCAAGGTCGTTATTTTTCGAGGCGTCCTTTTCTATGTATATGTCCCGCTGGGGGATGTATGCTTCGGGCTGATAATAATCATAGTAGCTGACAAAATATTCAACTGCGTTTTCCGGAAACAATTCCTTAAATTCCTCATAAAGCTGAGCGGCTAACGTCTTATTGTGAGAGACAACAAGGGCCGGCATATTATGTTGAGCAATGACATTTGCCATCGTGAAGGTTTTGCCGCTGCCGGTAACACCCATTAGGGTCTGACACTTTTTGCCGCAGCGCAGTCCAGCTACAAGCCGTTCTATGGCCTGTGGCTGGTCGCCGGCGGGCTTAAACTTATTGTTTAGATTGAATATACTCATCTTATAACTGTATTTTAGCCGGTTATTACATAAAACTCACGTTTTTTATTGCAAAATCCAGTTATGTAAGAATATGGTTATTTCTGACGTTTTAAAAGTGTGGAAGTGTATTTTTCAACTTTTTTTATATTTTCTAGTTTTTTTATCTTGAAATTCAACTTTTAAGCTGGTATCATTCTATTATAGGTTATGTATGGAGAACCCACATACTTCTGATTTTCAGAGTATGTATTCCTACAAGGAGGCAGGGCAGAAACACTTTAGCGAGGAGTTTTGTCGTATGTTTTATCTAAACACATGCGTATTTTTCCAATAACATTAGAAACAGGCTCTTATGATGCGTTAATTAGGAAGGAGGTAAGTGGTGAAACGAACAGATGTATTATTAAGTATCACTATTTTTTTAAGTTTGACCATCTTAAGTAACTCGACTGAAGCTAATGTAGCTGTTTTAGATTATAACTCGTACGGTGCTACAAAATATCGCTACTATACTGAGGGCTGGCAATTTGTACCTATAAGCCCTATCAGTGTTACTCACTTAGGAATGTGGGATGATTTTTTCGAATCTTGGTTGTCGGATGAAAGCCCCGGTTTTAATTATCAGATTCCTATCGGAATCTGGCGGGTCAGTGACCAAGCCCTCTTAACCTCAACTACTCTTGGTCCTGGTACGAGTGATCCATTGCTTGGTGAATTTCGATACGCCGAGATCACTCCAATTCCTCTTAGTCCGGGAGAGACGTATGCGATAGCATTTCAATGGGCTGACAGTTTTAGTTTATCTGAAAACGTGAAAGATTGGGAGTCTGGGCAAGTTATTGTCGATCCAGCCATAACGATTGGTTCGCATGTCGGTAGCACTTCTCCAGGATTTGTTTTCCCAGATATTAACTACCAAGAGAATCCCAGATTTGGCCCCAATTTTCAGTTTACCGTGATTCCCGCTCCCGGTGCCGTTCTTTTGGGCAGCATCGGCGTCGGTCTGGTCTCTTGGCTGCGCAGACGCAGAGCATTATAAGATTTTTACACATTTAAAGAGTCAAAAGGCTGTGTGCAGTTTTGCATGCAGCCTTTTTTATTTGGGTAGCGAACGGCCATTACTTACCTGGCTTATGGCATAAAATATACAAAATAACGCACAATTTTCTGCAAGCAAATTCGTCCGTAGCCATCGGTGTTTTTCTATTGGACTCGCTCCGGATAGACGATAGCAGCTACGAGGGCTTTTCCATATCGCTGCCACAGGATATTTGAATCGAGTGTTGAGTCATTTTGCCGCATTTCGAAGGTAATAATCGGAATTCCCAGATCAATTCCGGCGTATGAGCCAAGTGAACCTGGTTTCGCACCCAGCTTTTTTACAGGTAAATCACAATATTGGGCCATTCGGACGGCCAGAGTCGTACCCGGACCGTCGTAGTCAATACAGGTCAACGGCTGATGAATACTGATAATACGGTCAGGAGAGTACTGATCGATGAGTTGTTTTATAAGGCGCGCCTCCGGTTCAGAAAGCGCTGTAACCCCGGATTGTCTATCGTTAACACGGTTAGCCGCCGGAAAATTGCGATTGAGGTCCACTCCATTGGCATTGAAACGGCTTCTGTGCGCCTTGCCGTCAGGATTAGCTACCGCTAAAAGTACAACCCTGCGTCCTTCCATAAGGTGTGATTGTTGCTGGAGATATTTCCCTAACCGGCGGACAAGAGATACCCCGGCAGGCTCATTGCCGTGAATTGTCGACAGGATAAAGGTTACATCAGGACCTTGACCAAGGACAAAGGACAGAATCGGCAGGCGCTGGACTGATGTACCGACAATACGGTATTGACCCGGAACTAAAAAAGTTGTTGGCTTTGGCGGCGCCGACGGCAGCGGAGCCGATGGCGTCAATGACGGCGTAACTAACTCCGGATAGACTACGGGTTGATAGCAGCCGGCCAAAACAAAAATCAGCATCAGGGCGCAAATGTGTAAGATGACAGAACTCTTTTTATTCATATCAGATATTCTCTCAAGCTTCCTTTCTTTCCCACACGGTAGCGATACGGAGGTATTATAAGCTCTTACAACAGAGAGTAAAAGCAAAACTCAGAAGATGAAGATAAAAAGATTGACCAAATGGTTGACTTTTCAGCGGTAATTATGGAGAATGCGTTTTGCGCAGCCGATGATACTTCAAATGTTTGTTACAAGCAGAAACATCGATGATAAATTGTAGAAAATACTTCTTTTGGTACGATTAATCAGCTCTGCAACATAGGTATAAATGGAAGAGAAACGTAAAAAACCAAGCCTAACGGTTTATAT
>JABMRO010000500.1 GCA_013202635.1 Planctomycetota bacterium | reverse complement strand
GTTCGTATGACCGACCTGATGGTCAGCCAGATAATGATGGATATAGAAAATCCTCAGGTTCGAAGAATAACCAGTATAGGTGGAGGCAAGGCGGATATATTTTTGGTTATTGTGCCCGAGCATGCGAAAATCGCAGGTAAGAGCGTTCAGGACATTGTAGGAAGTCGCCACTTCCCGTCCCAGTGTGTCTTCATTGCGGTATATAATAAGAAAACGGAAGAATTCTCAATTCCCCGGGGGCAGCAGGTCATCAATGAAGGCGATGAGCTCTTCTTAATCTCCACCGTTGAGAACATTAAAAAGGCGGTGGATTTGCTGATTGCTAAAAAAAGAACCTGACGTCTAAGTTAGCCCCCGGCCTATCTCGAAAGCGGTTGTGTTATTCGACTTTGCGATATTAAAACCGCACTGATGAGTATCCTTACCGCTCTGCAAACTATACAAATCTGACTTGTTTCTAATGGGGTTGACAGAACTGGGTCTGGAGGTTAAGTTATAGCCTGCACCTGTGCTTTTCCTGTACAGGTGCCGAATTTTAGGTTTTATTTTTCGACGGTGCTTTTTTATGAAAGTTTCACTGAATTGGCTAAGTGATTATATCGAAACCGGTCTTGGTGCCGACCCCGTTAGAGGTCCGAAAGGAAAAGGTTCTAACGGGGCCGACCAAATTGCTGAGATACTGAGCGACTTGGGATTTCCCTGTGAGGGGATAGAACATCTTGATAACGATGTTGTTATCGACGTAGAAATAACCAGCAACCGCGGCGACTGCCTGGGCTACATTGGTATTGCCCGTGAGTTAGCCGCTGCGATCGGCAAAAAACTAAAAATGTCAGATATTGAGCTGGACGAGCTGGACAAAGATGTTACGGAATTTGCTGGTGTTGAAATTGTCGAGCCGGATTTGTGCGGGCGATATACCGCCCGGATTATTGAAGGTGTCAAAGTGGCCCAATCGCCGGATTGGCTCAGGAAACGACTTGAAGCCGTTGGGCTGCGGAGCGTCAATAATGTTGTGGACGCTACTAACTACGCGATGATGGAAACCGGGCAGCCGCCACACGCTTTCGATTATGTTAGGATTACTGATGGCAAAATAATAGTCAGAAAAGCCCTTGCCGGAGAGCGTTTAACCAGCATTGATGGTACGCAGTGTGATCTTAATACTGATATGCTGGTTATCGCCGATGCGCAAGGACCAGTGGCCGTTGCCGGTGTTATGGGCGGACTCGATACCGAGGTTAGCGAAGCGACCACCACAATTCTTCTGGAAGATGCCCATTTTGACCCTGTCAGTGTCCGCACAACATCCCGCACACTTTCCCTGCCCTCGGAGGCTGCATTTAGATTTGAACGAACCGTTGATATCGAGATGGTGGACTGGGCATCCAAACGCACTGCACAACTGATAACTCAGCTCGCCGGTGGTAAAGTGGCTAAGGGCGTGGTTGATATCTATCCTAAAAAGCCGGAAAAGAAAGAGGTAACACTGAGGCTTTCACGTTTAAACAAGCTGCTTGGTATCGAGGTCCCCTGCGAAGAAGCGCTGAGAATTCTCTCTGCCTTAAATTTCGAGCCGCAAAGCAGGGATGATTTGATACTATGCTCGATACCTTCCTGGCGCAGTGACGTTTATCGTGAAGTAGATTTAATTGAAGAAGTCGCACGTGTTTACGGCTACGACAAAGTACCAACAGAACGGAGAATCAAAATAGAAGTGGTGCCGGTCGATACCCGTCAGAAGTTGATTGAATCGCTTGGAACGTATCTTAACGGCTGTGGCTTTTATGAAACGATAAATGTTGACTTTGTTGATAATTCTGTTGCTGCGCTTTTCACAAAGTCAGATGTTAAGGAGCATTTAGCGGTAAAAGACGTATCAAGAAAAAGCGCAAATTTGCTTCGCCAGACTCTTATTGGCTCTTTGCTTGGTGTTTTGAAAACAAACCTTAACGCCGGGAATATGCCGTGCAATATATTTGAAATTTCGGATACTTTTGTGCCGGCGCCTGAGCAGGGCGATGGGCTGCCGATTCAAAAAGCTAAGCTCACACTTGTCTGTGACAGTGATTTTAGAGACCTCCGTGGTGTGATCGAAGGACTCATAAAAAGTATTGATAGAGATGCACAAATTGTTTTTACACCTGCTGACATTTTCTGGGCGCAGACCGGCGCCCAAATCATCGTGAACTCTCAGACAATAGGAACCGCAGGGATTGTTTCAAAAGCGGTGCTAGAAAAATTTGATTTCAAAGAGCTCTTGCCCTGCGCTGTAGAGCTGGAATATGAGCAGCTTTCAGCCTTGCAAAGTGGTGCCGTAGAAGTCAAACCGCTGCCAAGATTCCCGGCGATACAGCGCGACCTTTCGATTGTAGTGGATGAGAATATCCGATGGGCAGATATTATCGAGGCGGTCAGAAACAAAGCGTCCGTTGAACTTGAGGATGTTCGATTCATAGGCATATACCACGGCAAAGCTATTCCGTCCGGCAAAAAAAGTGTTACGTTTTCGCTGCGTTTTAGAGACGAAGACGGCACGCTGACACACCAGAGAGTTGACGGCTTTGAGGCAGATATATTAGAAGCTCTCACCAGGACAGTTGGGGCTGTGATTCGAACGGTGTAAGGACATTAACGCCGACAGTCAAAAAAATAAGCTCTAAAATCTTAACATCACGTAAATGTTCTGGTTTATAATTGTCTATTATTGCCAGATTTATGCGCAGAGATGGAAGAGACTGAAATTTGTTTTATGAGTTTGAATTTGGCTTTAGAAAAAAAGGTTCAAAAGCCGAAAAATCAATAGAGAGAACAGTTGAAGATTTAAGTTATTAGTCTGAATTTTATTGGTATTTTATTGACTTTACGTTTTTAATCTGTTATAAAAGATTGTTGCGGGCTAAGCCCTGCGGTGTTCGTGTAGGAAGTATGTGTTTGAAAGAACCGATACCCGTACTCAGGGAAATCAGGCCTTGATGGATCGGAAAAGCCTACTCGATAGGACTTTCGGACACAAGTAACGATTGCCCACTTGGAAGTAAAGGGTTCTTTTCGAACGCTTTCTTACGGCACCCGTGGAGATCTGCCACGCAACTAAGATAAAAGGCCTGTTTGTTCAGGCCTTTTTTATTTATTCCATCTAAGAGAGACATATCGGACGTTCCAATCTTGCTAAACTTGTCATTAGCTTTGTTTTTTCGGGTTAAGATAATCAGTAGATTGGTCGATTAAAATCAAAGGAGAATCCCTATTTGGCCTGAATTGTTAAGGTATGTAAACAAAAGACTTATATTGTGGAGAAATATAAATGCCGTGTGTCCGTAGCTTCACAGTTATGCCGGCTCTGCCCGAGACCTTAAAGGACCTCGAGGTCATAGCAAGGAATATGTTCTGGTCATGGCACTCTGAGTATGTAGAGCTATTCAAACGTATTGACATCAATTTATGGTTGG
>JABMRO010000499.1 GCA_013202635.1 Planctomycetota bacterium | reverse complement strand
CTGCTCACCAAGCCACATCAAAAAGACAGTGCCCGCCGTCATCCCAACAATACCCATTATCATTGCCTGGCGGTACATCCCCACATAGGTCAACCCCTGCCCCCCTAACAACTTCATAAACATTATCGACTGAACAACACATATCAGCACAGTCAGATAGCGCGTGTACTCCTGTATCTTTTTGTGGCCGGTCTGTCCTTCCTGGCGAAGCTTCTTCAAAGCAGGGACAACCTCACCCAACAGCATAAGAATAATCGATGAGGTAATATAAGGCATAATCCCCAGACCGAACAAGCTGCTCTTATCGAGCCTTCCACCGGTAAACATCTGCATGTATTCGGCGGCTCTGCCCAGGGGACTCTCCGTGTCTCGTGAACTGGCAATTGCGGTTATCTTTTTCTGGTCGAAGCCGGGCACGGGGATATGAAAACCGACCTTGTATATCATCAGCAGCGCCAGAGTAAAAAGAATCTTATTGCGCAGGTCAGGGATCCTGAATATATTAATTACAGTTCCAAGCATTATTTCCTATCCATTATTCTGTACCCGCTTTTGGGAAACGGATATGCCAGTTTAGTATTTTCTTCCGCATGATAGAATATGCGGACAACAATCAAATAATTTTTGCTGTGCCGCCGGAAGCCACAATCTTGTGCTCTGCCGCCTTGCTGAATTTGTGAGCTGTTACCCGCAGCTTCTTTGTAAGGTCTCCATTACCGAGAATTTTTATTTTGCTTTTGGTGCTGTCAATAAGTCCGACACTGGATAATTGCTCTACGCCAACATCAGCACCATCCTCAAACCTTTCCAGTTGCGATATATTTACAATTTCGCAGCGTACCGCAAATTTATAATTATTAAAACCCCGTTTAGGCAGTCGTCTAAACAAAGGCATCTGACCTCCTTCGAGAAGCGTAATGGAAGTCGAGCCCGCCCTGCTGCCGGCACCTTTGTGTCCCCGGCCACAGGTTTTACCGTGGCCCGTACCGGTGCCCCTGCCGACACGTCGACGGCGCTTATGTTTACCCACAAGAGAAGTTATTTCATGATTCAACATTAAAATCACCCAATCGTTAATCAGCAACCATTAAGTATTAATTGCCACACCACGAAGAGATTCAACCATTTCCTTGCTACGCAATTTCAACAATCCGTTCAGCGTAGCTTTGACCACATTTTTAGCAGAAGTGCTTCCGTAAACTTTAGTAAGAACATCCTGTACACCGGCATATTCGAGCACCGCCCGAGCACTGGAACCGGCGATAACCCCGGTACCGGGACTGGCCGGGACCAATACCACCTTCGTCGCCCTGTATTTGCCGTTTACCGAGTGCGGGATTGTCCGGCCAAGCAGAGATATCTTATGCAAAGATTTTTTGGCGTCCTTTATACTTTTCTCGACCGCCTGCGGAACCTCATTAGCCTTACCATAACCGATACCAACCGTACCTGCCCTGTCACCAATCACTACTAACGCGGCAAAGCTGAATCGCCGACCGCCCTTAACCACCTTGGCACAGCGAAATACCTTTACAACCGTATCTTCCAACGGCTTTTCTTCCTGATCCGAAAGTTTAACGGGTTCTACTGCCAATTTTTTCTCCAAACAATCTCATATTGTCTATAGTGTTAAAAAACCAGACCGGCTTTTCTTGCCCCTTCGGCAAGTGCCTTGATTCTGCCATGAAACTTATATCGATTTCTATCAAAACGAACACACTTAATCCCAACGCCAAGTGCCTGTTTTGCGACTGCTTCACCTATTATTCCAGCAGCTTTTTTATTGCCGGCATTGGGCAATTGGTCCTGCAGTCCTTTTGTCTTTGTACTTGCCGAAGCAAGTGTCGCCCCTGCAACGTCATCTATAATCTGGGCATAAATATGCCTGTTCGAGCGAAATACCAGCAGTCGAGGTCTGTCCGGCGTTCCAAAGACCTTCTTTCTCACATGATACTTACGCCTAAGTGCAGCTTTTTTCAGCTTGTCATTTTTCATTAGAACTAAATCCCAACTATGCCGCTCCGGAAGCAAATGCTTTACCGGCCTTGCGCCGTATCTGTTCGTCGGCATAACGGATACCCTTTCCTTTATAGGGTTCCGGCGGCCTTATCTTTCTAATATCCGCAGCGAACTGTCCCAGCAGACATTTGTCCGTTCCCGAAAGCGTGAACTTTGCAGGCACGTCATTACCCCTGGTAGCACCGACATCGATATTAACCTTTATCCCCTTCGGTATTACCAACTCTACCGGATGGCAAAAGCCTACCTGAAAAGCCAGTTTTCCGCCCTGCTCTTTGATATTATAGCCGGTGCCGAATATTTGCATTTTCTTCTCAAAACCTTTGTTGACACCGGTAACCATATTTGCAATCAAGGCGCGCATTGTGCCATGTAACTGCTTGTTCTGGCGGTCCTGAGGACGTTTATTTTCGACTAATATTTTCCCCTCGGCATCGTCAATTTTAACCTTTATCCGAGGATGACAGTCCATCTGGAGCTCGCCAAGCGGGCCTGAAACCTTGACGCATCGGCCTTTCTGCTCAACCTTTACACCTCCAGGAATACCAATAGGTTTTTTTCCAATACGACTCATTAGCTTACCGTACAAAGTATCTCGCCGCCGACCTTAGCTTCGCGGCAGCTTCTGTCACTCATTACACCTTTACTTGTCGAAACGATTGCTATACCCATACCGGCTAAAACACGCGGCAATTTGTCAACAGATGAATAAGCTCGGCGGCCGGGCTTGCTTGTTCTTGTTATTTCATCTATAATGGAACTACCATCCTGGTCATACTTTAATATAATCCTCAGTATTCCCTGCTTGCCATCGTCGATTCGGTCGAAATCCTCGATGTAACCTTCCTTCTTCAAAACAGCCGCTATGCCTTCGCAGATATTTGATGCTTTAACATTGACCTGGTCTCTGTTTATTCGCATAGCATTGCGAATTCT
>JABMRO010000498.1 GCA_013202635.1 Planctomycetota bacterium | reverse complement strand
GGCGCGAAAGCCGTTGTTTATGGACGAAAGCGCCCATAACTGGAAAATAGTTAGACTCGGAAGAAAATTAGGCTGGACCGGAGTTGCGCTGAAAACCTGCAAAACCCAAACCGGTGCCTTGTTGAGTTTATGCTGGGCCAAGGCACATGGTATGACCCTGATGGTGCAGGACTTGACCAATCCGATGCTGGCACAGATTCCTCACGTTCGTTTAGCGGCGCACGCTGGAACTATTATGGGTGTCGAGACCAATGCGATGCAATTCTATCCCGCAGCTTCGGCGCCGGAGGAAAAAACACATCCGGGGCTCTATCGACGGCACAACGGCCAGGTTGACCTATCGACAATAAACGGGCCTGGTTTTGGCTACAGACTGGATGAAATCAAAAGAGATTTACCCCATTCAGCGGCAAGTTTTGAAAAGTAAAGTATGAACTTTTTTATCCTTAAATTTTGGAGTAACTGAAAATGGCGAAATTAAGTGCATTCGCGGATGAAGTAACCGACAGCTTTTTAGAACAGGTTAAATACCTGGCCGGCGAACATGTCGGTTATATTGAACCTCGTTTTGTCGATAAGAAAAACCTAATGGATCTGACAAAAAACGAGCTGAATGAAGTAAAAAAGATGATACAGGACCACGGCCTGAAGGTAAGCGCCATCGGCTCACCCATAGGCAAGGTAAAACTCGATGAGCCCTTCGAGCCGCACCTGGATAAATTCAAACACGCTGTCGATTTGGCCTTGTTGCTTGAAACTCCATATATACGAATGTTTAGTTACTACGCTCCAGAAGGTAATAATATCGATGATTATCGCGATCAGGTTATGGAACGAATGGCCGCCAAGGTTGAGGTGCTGAGTGATGTCAACGTTATAATGGTGCATGAAAACGAAGCTCACATTTACGGCCACACAGCAGAGAACTGCGTTGATATCGTAAAGACCATCGATTCACCGAAGCTTCGGTTGGTATATGACCCGGCTAATTTCGTATGGGGAGAAAAGAAACTGGATAATGTCGAAACCTGTTGGCCAATTATGAAGCCCTATGTTGTCCATATTCACATCAAAGACTGGAAGCTGGGCGCAAAAGATGTAGGCAGCATACCGGGAGAAGGTGACGGACAAATCAAAGAGCTGCTTGCCGAACTTGCTGCTATGAACTACGGTGACTGCCTTACAATGGAGCCACACCTGCAATCCGGCGGTCAGTTCGGAGGCTCGACAGGTCCTGAGCTTTTTTCAAGGGCCATCGCCGCCGTCAGAGAGCTTTCAGCCGAAGTCGGACTGGCTTGTGATTAACTTGAGACGGAAAGGAAAGCACAGATGAAAACCTGGAATTTTGGAATAGTTGGTGCCGGATTAATCGCTGATTTTCATGCAAGAGCCATTGGCGATATTCCCAATGCAAAGCTAATCGGCTGTTGTGACAAGATACCGGAGAAAGCTAAAAAACTCGCGGATAAATTCAACGTTCAGGCCTTTGACGGCTATGAAGATATGCTCAAGAGCGACCAGATAGATATTGTTACTATCGCCACACCGAGCGGATTCCATATGGAGCCTACAGTTGCCGCAGCACAGGCCGGTAAACATGTAATATGCGAAAAGCCTATGGACATTACCTTAGAGCGAATTGACGCTATGATAGAGGCCCACGAAAAAAGCGGTACGCGTTTGGGCGGCATATTTCCGTATCGATTTAACGATATGATGGTGCCTCTAAAGGAAGCTATAAACTCCGGACGCTTCGGCGTGATTACTTACGCCAGCATATATGTTCCCTGGTGGCGCACCGACGATTATTATAAGGACTCTTGGCACGGCACATGGAAACTCGACGGCGGCGGAGCACTGATAAATCAGTCCATACATATGGTTGATATGCTTTGCGATGTAATGCCTCCAATTGAATCTTTGCAGGCATTCACGGCCAAACTGGGGCATCCTCAGATTGAAACAGAAGATACTGCCACTGCTGTTCTGCGATACACCAACGGAGCACTGGGAGTTATCTATGGAACAACGGCCTCGTATCCGGGACAATTCAGGCGTTTTGAAATTACCGGTACAAAAGGCACTGTTATAAACGTCGAAAACAGCATTACGCTCTGGCAGTTCGCTGACGAAAAACCGGAAGACGAGGAAGTCCGAAAGAAATTCGGCGAAATCGAAGGCGGCGGCGGCGTAGCCGACCCTGCGGCCATCTCATATCAGAATCATACACGTAATTTCCAGGCATTTATCGAATCGCTGGAAACCGGTGAGGACTTCTGGAT